>JABCYS010000059.1 GCA_013290085.1 Candidatus Babelota bacterium | reverse complement strand
ATTTTGTTTATGGGCCCGCCGGAACTTGATTGTGAATGGCAAGACTCAGGACTTGAAGGTATTCGTAGATTCCTCAATAAGTGGTGGAACTTTGCAACCACGAAAGAAAATCGCGTAACGGATGCCGAAGAATCTTTAGCAACAAAAAAACGACTGAACCTCTTCTTAAAAGATTTTCAGGAACGTCTTGATCATTTTAAACCAAACACGGCGATTGCTGCTTTTATGGAATGGTTAAATGATGTTACGCATAAATCTATGAAACTTGGACCAACCAGCTTGGAAAAAATACTGGTTTCACTTTCCGTTTTTGCGCCACATATAGCCAGTGAACTTCTTGAACAACTTCTTGGTAAACAGTTGCAAGAATGTGCTTGGCCTACCTATGACCCATCACTTGCTGTTGTTGATGAAGTAGTGATAGCAATACAAGTGAACGGTAAGTTGCGTGCCGATTTTGGTAGTGCGCCACACCAGTCGGAAGAACTGATAGAAAAAAAAGCTAAAGAGCTGGTGGCAAAGTGGCTCGTAGGCAAAGAGATAATTAAAGTTATTTTTGTAAAAGATAAGTTAATTAACTTTGTGGTGAAATAGCTGAGTAGCCATTGACGGATTGTAATTTGTGAGGTCAACTGGGACTCAAATATCATCCGTTCATTTTTTTAGGAGATAGTATGAAAAAAGTAGCACAATTATCCTTATTACTTCTTACCACATCATGTGCATACGCAGCGGTACCTGGATGCGTAGAGTCTTTAGCAAGGGCTAAAAAAGATTTGAAAGTGGCTGGCTCTAACCAAGAGGTTGATCCTAAGCCAGCACGTGTAGGTACCAATGAAAAAAGCTCTCTAAAAAATATCGGATGGTACCTCGGAACTGGCGGGGTGAGTGTACTGGTATTGGGTGTGTCATATAAAATATTCAAGTATGTGCAACAACAAAGACTCGTACCTGGAACCTCAGCAGCACGATCTGTGAATGAGCCAAAAGGCCGTTCTGAAGGATGTAGCTGTGGTGAGACTTGTCCATGCGGCGAAGACTGTCGCTGCTAAATACGAAGCAAAGCGCAAAGATAGATTTGAACCTCCCTCTGACTTTTGTCATGGGGAGGTTCTTAGTTTTTAAAAAATCGCGCGCAGAAAATTTTAATTTCACAAAAAACGTTGCGGCAAGCAGTACTTCCTTAATGGTTAAAAAATAGCCATTGACGGATTAAGATTTGTGATATGAAATTGGAGGCAGTCATCGTTGGTTTAATTTTCATTAGGAGAAAAGTCATGAAAAAGTTATCGCAGTCAATGGTACTACTTCTTCTTACCACATCACTGGCATGCGCAGCAGGGCGTGAAGAGCTTTTAGAAAAAGCAATTAACAAAGGCGATCTACAAGAAGTTCGTGCTTTACTAGAAGCAGGCGAACTTGATCTTAATAAAGGTCTTGGTGCAGGTCTTAAACCATCCCTGTTGCTTGCTCTTGAAAATTTAGGAACCGAATTAAAAGAGCATCCAAAAGATGTTGCTTGGTATTTAGTTGCGGGTGCATTCGGTGCCGTTGCGCTTGGTGGTTTGTATAAATTAGTGAGAAGTTCATCAGAAAAAAAGACATTTAATTTCTCCGCAGAAGTGAGGGAGGCACTAGTACAAAACCAAGTGCCTGCAGCTCCATTAGCGGCAGGGGTAGGAAGTGTGCCAACAGAAGACGCAAAATTACAAGCGCCTGTTGAACAAGCAGCAGCAACTTCGGTAGCGGCAACCGCAGAAAGCAAGCCATTAGGTTCGAAATCAAAAGGACCTGGTCTTAAAATTGACGTGACAAGCAAAAAGAAGCGATTTAGATTCGGACCTCTTACCAATTTAGCAGCCGGGGTTGCGGGTGCTGTGGGGGCCTTAAAAAAAGCTAAAGATTCTTCAGCGCCATCGCGAACACCAATGGTTGAAGAGCGTCTTAAAATAGTAAAACTGTTGGCTCAACAACCTTCGATCAATGTTTTTGCAGCAGATGCCTCTGGAAATAATGCTTTAGATTTGGTTATTGCCTACTTATCAGCGTATGAACAAGGGTCTGAATGCTATAACTGCATGGAAGAAGCAAAGAAAAGTATCACCGAAAGAAGTATCCGCGAGGTATACGAGCTCTACAGTGACCTTTCTAAGAGCCTCGAATTGGAACCCCGTGCTTCAGGGGAATGCCTCTGCACAGAAGGCGGGGAATGTAGTTGCGATGACTGTTGTTGTACTCCTGGTCAAGAATCCTAAGAAGATATCTCATTAAGTTTTCATTTGGAAAAGGCCGGCCTGCAAAGCCGGCCTTTTGCTTTGAGACGTTTGCTCTGCTGGCGGGCAATAATAGTCGACATTTAAGCTCTTTTTACAGCGGAAATAGCATATTCAGCCTTAACAGAATCCCTCAGAAAATGCCCCCAGGACCCTGTTTAGCATAACTAGCCACCTTTTTACAATCAAAAAATTTCCAGATAGAATATATAGGTTAAAAAGAATAGAAAAAGCACAACTTCAGGAAGCGCAATGGAGAATAACATCATGAAGAATCAAACAGCGAAAATTAAACTGGCATTTTTTATGCTCATGACATCTTTGGCATGTTCGAGCCATGGTATGCAAAGACCTTCTCTCTTTCTTTTCCAAAACACAAGCATCTTAGGTAGAATCTTTGACGCATTACTGCGGAGCGCCATGGGCGTAGAGATTGACGAACAAGGCTGGGCTGCCCAAAGAGCACAAAGAGAACAAAGAAGGCGGTTATCGCAAGCATTAGTTAATGCAGCTAACGATGGAAACCGTGAAATAGTGGAACAATTACTAACGGCCGGCGCACCCGCAGATGCTCGAAATGATTTTGGCTGGACAGCATTGCAGAGGGCAGCCGTTTGGGGACGCTTGGACATAGTAGCACTATTACTGCAAAACGGTGCATTCGTTGATGCCCCATTCGTTGATGCCCCACGGGCATTCGTTGATGACCCAAATCCTTTAGATAATCAGACGCCATTGCATATGGTAGCTATTTCGAGAGACTTGGCAGGAGCAGCACTATTGCTGCAAAACGGTGCTTCCCTCAATGCTCGAAATGGGACGGGTCAGACACCATTGCATAGTGCATCTGCCTCACCATTTGTTATGAGAGCTTCGAATACAATAGCACTATTACTTCAAAACGGCGCATCCGTAGACAATCTAGATGCGCAGGGCCGGACACCGTTGCAAGAGGCAGCCCTAGGATACGACGATGCAATAGTAGATATACTTCAGGATGCACAATTCGCACCCGAATTAACGAGAGCAAATTTGCAAGCAGAATAATTTCCGAACCCATTTGTTCATTTGATTCAAGTTTTCATTTGGAAAAAGGCCGGCCTGCAAAGCCGGCCTTTTGCTTTAATTTCTTTCTTCTCTACAGTTATAAAAAAAGGGAGGTTCTTTAAATAATGGATAGGATTTATGAATTATCGAAAACTAACCTTTTTTAGTTTTACTCGTCTGGTAAGCCTTCTGCTTGCCTTCTCTCTTGTAACTACCAATCTACGGGCACAATCAGACTTGGATATTGTCCAAGCCATAGCGGCAAAAGATATTAATAAAGTAAATACATACCTTAAGCGTCAGACAGATCTCAATAAGCTTTATGGTGGCAAGACTGCCTTGATGATAGCCATTGAAACCTTTGAAGAGAGCTTAAAGTCAAATGTGAAACATAAAAAAGAAGCATCAGTTGCCAAGAATGCCTGGGAGTTTATTTCAGGGACAGGGCTTTTTGCAGCTGGATTGGGGACTACGGGTCTCATGGGACTTTTTATTTGGGGGCTTAACGCCGAAATTGGAGCAAGGAATTCTG
The DNA here is from genome assembly GCA_013290085.1 of Candidatus Babelota bacterium. The sequence continues at coordinate 1,819 of JABCYS010000059.1, read as the reverse complement.
GACGGATGACATCTTCTTCTTCTTCTTCTTCTTCCTCCTCCCTTCCTTCCGGCGCTCAATCTATCCTTAACCCACCGCCAGGCTGGGGACCATGGGCATTAATGAAGCTTGGTTTTAGCCAAGCAACAGATGATATGGTAGAAGATCCTCCAAATTTAGCGTCTTTAAATAAAAAGGGGAAAGCTCCAAATCCTCCTACTCTTGCTGGCATGGCTATTCCGCCAGCAACATTAAAAGAAGCGCATGGTACCATTAAAGATGTAAGATTCACGGTAAAAATCATAAACCACGTTCTTTTAATTGGAGCTGGTTTGGCAGGAGTGGCTGCGATGGCTTACGGCGCACCAAAGGCACTTGATGGTTTATTTAAAACCATAGCACACCCTATTCAAAGAATTTTCTATAATTACGAATTAATCGTATTGAAAAATATTATTTCTACGTTGCTGCGGCAGGAACAGGTTGATTTAACTGTCAAAAACAGCCGGGGTGAAACAGCGCTTGAGGTTGTTCAGCGACTTATGCTTGAACACGTTAACGTTAAATCAGAGTATCGCCAATTGGCTGAAATTGAACAGTTAATTAAAGTTAGACAAACAGTTTCATAAAGGATGTTTATGAAAAAAATATTTTATAAGCTGATGGCTTTAATAATAATGACCGCTTTTTCTTTAGCTGATCTACAAGCTATAAAAGGTAAGCCAAGATTGAAACGTTCGAACAAAGTAGCGCGTTTTGATTTTATGTGTGCTATTGAAGCGGGAAATGTTTATGAAGTTACCCAATGCCTAAAAGAAGGGCTCGATGTTAATGAGCGTTGGGGCGATGGCAAAGATACCCCTCTTATGTTTGCTATAAAAAAATTGGCTGAAGAAAAAGAAAATGAGGAAAATCTAAAGTTGAATACTCTTCTTATGCTTTTCAGCTCATCAAGTTTAATGACGTTGGGTTATCTGGGCTACGCTGAATGGATGAGACCAGACAATCCAGAAAATAAGGGTTTAAAGGGTTACGGTAAGGCATTTGGAAATAACTGGCTTGAAACAGTAAAAAATCGCTGGCAAGAATCAATAGCATATCCTGTTGGCGGTATCATGGCTGTTGGGGCGACAATATTCCTTACCACATTATTGGTAAAACATTCTAAAAAAATTGTTGAGTACCTTTATTACCGTTGGAAAACGAGTTCCTCTCGCTTAATGATCATAGAGAAATTAATTCAACATCCATCTATTGATCTTTCTATCCGCAATGACATAAAAAATAGGGAAGGCGAAGGACAAACGGCACTTGATGTTGTACAAGAGTTGCTTAAAAAAGAACATCATAGTGATTATATCAATAACTTGTTGCGTACCGCTGAAACTTACATTAAAACGAAGCTGAATCCGGTGCCATTGTCTGAAACAAAATAAGTGCAAAAAAAGGAGTAATTGATGAAGATTTTTTTGGACACGGCACATCTGGCAACCATACAACAGTGGGCAGAAACCGGCCTGATTGATGGCGTAACTTCCAACCCCTCACATCTGAGTAAAGAAGGCGGCGATCCAAAAAAAATAATCAATGACATCTGCGCTCTCTTGCCTGAAGGCGATATCAGCGTTCAGGTTACCGAAAAATCCCCCGAGGCTGTCTACAAACAGGCCAAGGCCATTGCCAAACTTGCTCCCAATATTATCGTCAAAGTTCCCTGCGCCAAAGAATATTATCCCGTCATTAAAAAATTAGTGGCCGAAGGCGTTAAGGTTAATATCACGCTCCTTTTCACCCTGGTCCAAGCACTCTTTATGTGTAAGCTCGGGGTCCGCTATATCTC
>JABCYS010000058.1 GCA_013290085.1 Candidatus Babelota bacterium | reverse complement strand
GAAACTTTTCTATCTTCTCGTCGAGCTTCTTTGTTTTTACGCTCTTTACATTCATGCTTTTCATGATGCTTAGCTATTTTGTATCCAGCATAAAATCCTACTGCGCCCGCTATAAACGGAATAAGAATGACTTTGAGGGTAATTTTTTTATTCATAATTTCTCCTAAAAAAGAGCCCCGCACTGCAGGGCTCTACTATTTCTTAATTATTCATTATCCATATATTTCATTTTTTTATGAGCAGATTTTTTTGCTGCGCATTTACACTTCGCATGTCTTTGTTTTCTCTCTCTGCGTCTTTCTTCTCTTTCCCGACGTCTGCGCTCTCTACGCTCTCTGCGTTCTTCGCGACGTTCTTCACGATCTTCTTCACTATCTTTAGTTGAGCTACCGATAGCTAAACCAAGAATAGTACCGGCAACACCACCAGTTACCGCACCGGCAGCAAAGTCACCACCACCAGCATAGGCCTTTGGTACAGAACCTACTGCAAAGATCGCTAGAGCCAAAATGCTCATCAGTTTTTTATTCATCTCTTCTCCTTTAATTATGTATACAGTTAATCTGTGTTTTCTCTATAGTTTTACTATAAGGAAAAAGGAGAAGAAAAAGCAATGGTTTACGATGTTTTTTGTTATTTAGTTAAAGTGTCGGCTAACTTATTTACCTTGCCTGCTCCTTGCAGAAGCACCAGGTCTTGATCGGTGATGAGAGAGTCGAGCTCTTTTTTGATAGCTACAAAGGAGGAATCATAGGGCGCATAGGATACGGTGAAAGAGGGTTTTCGTTGTTTGATAGCCTGCACTAAGTTTTCAGCTGTCACTTCTGGTATGGCAGCCTCACTGGCAGGGTAAATGTCGGTGATAATAAGATGGTCGATAGGACACGCTAAGAACATATCAATAAATTGTTGCCATAATTTATGGGTACGCGTATAGCGATGTGGTTGGAAGACAACGGTTAATTTTTTTTGAGCCCGTTTTCGAGCAACCTGAAGTGTATTAAATATTTCTTGCGGATGATGGCCATAATCATCAAAAATTTCTGCCCCGTTAAAAAGACCTTTATAACTAAAGCGGCGATCAACCCCTTTAAATGTTTGCAAAGCTTGCGCGATAGAATCAAAAGCAATGCCAAGCTCAAGGGAAAGTGTTATGGCAGCAAGAGCATTTAAAACATTATGTCTACCCGGCATAGAGACCGTTACGGTGCCAACGGGAGTTGGCTGGCCTTTGCGATAAACAGTGAACACTGAATGGTCAACATTGAGCTGGATATCGGCTGCAAAAACATCGGCAAGATCAGCCTGGTCACTCAGACCATATTTGATTGTTTTTAAGTGAGGAAGAGGCAAAAGGGATCGAACTTGTGGATCATCAACACACAAAATTGCCTTGCCGTAAAAAGGAAGATTATCTAAAAAGCGTTTAAATGTTTCTTTAATATCATCAAGATCGGTATACGTCTCAAGATGTTCAAGGTCAATGTTGGTAACCACGGCGAGTGTGGCATGAAGATGTAAGAAAGAGCGGTCACTCTCATCGCTTTCAGCTACTAAAAAATCACCCTTGCCAAGACGAGCATGAGCAGAAATATTTTTTAGATGACCACCGATGATAACGGTAGGGTCCATATGCGCTTCAATAAGAATGTGGGAGATCATGGAAGTAGTGGTTGTTTTACCGTGAGACCCGGCAATGGCAATGCTATATTTTGTGCGCATTAATTCAGCGAGCATGAGCGCCCGTGGGATAGTTGGGATACCCCGTGCTTGGGCAGCGCTAATTTCCGGACTAGAAGCTTTGACGGCAGATGAATACACGATAACGTCAATTGAAGTATCGTTGCAGAGTGCGGTATTGTGACCTTGGCTAACGGTGCAGCCAATCTCACGAAGCTCCTCGATACTTTTCTGTTCCATATCAAGGTCGCATCCAGAGATACGGTATCCTTGGAACTTTAAAACTTTAGCGATACCACTCATGCCAATACCGCCAATACCAACAAAATGAAGATGCGATTTTTTTCTGTACATGCTTAGAGTAATTCGTGTAATTCAATAAGTTGCGTTTTTAATCGTTTTAATCGTTCTTTAAATTCATCAGCCGATGGCTGTTCTTCTTCCAGGGTAGTTTTCTTTGAAGCTATGATACGGGTGTTGGGACTTTTTTCGTTAAGGACTTTTTTTGCCCCTGCGATGGTAAAGCCTTCATCGTAGAGCAAGGTTTTAATGAGTTGAAGTCTTTCTAGATCTTTTTCCTCGTAAAACCTTTGGCCACCTTCAGAGCGGGATGGCTTCAGATTAAATTCCTTTTCCCAGAACCGTACAACAAATTTTTCGACTCCCAAATGTTTAGCCAATTCTCCAATACGAAACTGGCGCTTTTGCATTCTCATACTAATCACCTTTTTTTCATAAACTATGCCTAGACTTTTGAAGTCTAAACAATTGTAGTACAGAAATCAAAATAATAGCTTTAAAAAGGTTCTAATTGTTGTTTAGACGGAGTGCTTCTTCTTCAATAAAGTATCTGAGTTCGTTTCTTTTAAACCCATAAACACTATTAAGATATTTGGCAAAAGGCAGGTCATTTTGGATTCGCTTGTGAGCAGTTATTATATTTTGCTTATATTCAGGCCAGGTACGAATGCAATCCACAAAAGCATCAAAATGATAAAGGTTGTAAGACTGGACTAAGAATCTTTTTGTTTTGCTTGCTTCTTCAGGGGTAAGGTGAGCGCATACCTTGTTACAAAGACGTTCAAAATCAGAGGTTGTTAACTTAGAGAAGTACTCATACGAAGTTTTATTTAATTTTCCAGAATAAAGAGCGGATGAGGAATGTCCATTGAGGGTACCAAGAGGTTGTTTCGCATAAAAAATATTTGTTATGCGCGATAAGTTGCAAAAAATGATAGAGCATAACGATGCAATAATAAGGCTACTTTCAAGCCGAGCAAAAGCTTTTCCATCCTGTACGATAAAGAGGCTTTTTAGCCTTTTTCCCAGAGTGAAACTTTTTGTGGGATTTTGTTTAAAAGTATGAGCACCTGCTTGGACAGTTATGGCGGGCTGTGCTTCCGCGTGGACAGTACTGGTAGCAGTATCCATGGCGCTAAGGTTTGATGCGCCCACATATGAAGCTATAAGGATTGTTATTATGCGTTGTTTTATCATAGTTTTTAAACAAGGGTTAGGTGTGGCAAATGAGGAATATAATGCAGAAGATCAACATTAAAGGTTATTAATTTTTTTGTTTCTTCTAAAAAATTGATTTCAAAATTTGAAGTAAATTCTGATTCATGAAAGAAAATGAGTTTGCTTACTGTTTGGTAGGGTAGAATTTTTAACTCTACAGCATCATCAAAACAATTCTTTTCAAGAAAAGTCGTAATAGCAGTATTGTACCGCATCATAGCAAAAGTTGCTGCCAAAATTACAGGAATAAATTGAGCATATAAAGCGAGCGAGGCTACGAATGTAGTTGATGTCAGTAAAAGTATATTAAAGTTTAAACCCTGAGCTATTTTTTTTATAGGCGCAAGAGAGAGGGAGCTATTAGTAAGAGAAGATTTAAAATGGGAGAAGCGGTAGGTATTAAGGGTTTTGTTTTCAATATGCATAATGAGAGGACGGAAGCCTTTTTTAATAAGGTTGGTTTTAAAAAAATGGATACATTCTTGGTGCGTGAATGCCTGTATTGAAATTTTAATGCCTTGATCTTGCGAAAAAGATTTTTCTGGATGTAATTTGGGAAATGATGATTGAAAGATTTCGTAGCAGTTTGTGGGTAGAGATAATGAGAGTAAGAAAAACAGGAATAGAGTGATGAATGAATTTGATCTAAACATGAAGTTCTCGTTTTGCTTTTTTTTAATAGTGCATATACTAGCAGCCGATTAAAGTAGGTCAAATTTTTTTATACATCGATAGGAGTCTAATGAATAAGCATTTGTTCAAGTTGGTTATTGTGTTAGTAGCCACTTTTGTTTACAACACGCAGGCAAATTTTATTACAGCCCTTGCAACATACAATGCACACAAACGACAAGAATATGGTGATGCATGGATGAGTTACTTTAATCATGTAAAAGCGAATTTTGTTGAAGAAGAGAAAAAACAAGAAGAGCCTGAAGAAAAGAAAAGTTCTCCAAATATTGATTCATTATCAGATTTACAAAATTGCCCTGAAAAAACTTTGCATATGCTCAGGCTTTTGCAGCATTGCAAGTCACATGGCCCAAGTGATATTGATCCTCGTGGGATTTTATTTCATGGCCCTCCCGGTACTGGTAAGACAACTATGGCAAAATTATTAGCACATGATGCTGGATTAGAGCATGAATATATTCTGGGTGCTGATTTTTTCAATAAATATAGCGGAGAAGGACGGCAAGCTGTTCAAGATTTATTTACGCGTTTGCGCGCGCTCAAGCGTCCTGTTGTTTTAATTGTCGATGAAATCGATGCTATCGGCGCAGCATCAACCCAGGGCGTTCATCAAGAATACCAAGCGATAGCTCAGAGATTTTGGAATGAGCTCAGTGACCAAAAAAATAATTCTATTTTTGTAGTAGGGATAACGAACCATTATCACAAGCTTGATGATGCTTTTAAGAGAAATGGCAGATTTGACGAGCACATTGAGATTAAGCTGCCTCAAACAGATCAAGAAAGAGAAAATATAATACTGTTCTATTTGAATAAGGCAGGAATTGTGCTTGAAGATGCCGCTATAAAGAATTTAGCAAGAATTACTCCTGGATATAGTGGACAAGACATAGCAACGATTGTAAAGAAAGCTCGACAACGAGTAAGAATAGAAGGTGCTGCGCCCGCAGAAAATTATTTAGTGCGTGTTTTTAACGAAGAAATAGAACAGCGGAGAGCTGCAGTTGAACAGGTTCTCAATTCAGGGCCGTATTATTATCCGATTCGTACGCCACAAATTACATCAAATCAAAATATTCCGAGCTGGGATCCTGAGCCCATTTGTCAACTTATTCGCATTTTTAAAAATCCTGAGCCGTATAGAACTTTATGTAAGGAAGAATATCGGGCTGCTAACGATTGCATAGTCCCAGGCCTTTTATTGTACGGTCCTCCTGGCAATGGGAAAACATTGATGGCGGAAGCTTTTGCCGGAGAAATTGGAGCTAAATTTATAAGTGTTACAGCCAGCGAGTTTAATAGGAAGTATGCCGGGGAGGGCTCGAGGCATATAGAGGCTCTTTTCCAACGCGCTCATGCTTACGTTAAGCAAAATCCAATGGAGCGGGTGATTATATTTATTGATGAAATTGATGCTATCGGTTGTAAGCGAACAGATGGTGATGTTAAAGGTGCATCCGGAGCTATGATTACCTTATTTGATAAAATGAACGAGCTTAAGGGGGACTCAATATTTGTTATTGCGGCTACTAATCGCGATAAGATATTGGATGAAGCTTTGATGCGCCGATTTAGAACACAGGTGGCAATGAATAATCCCGATGAGAATAATAGAAAAAGAATCTTGGCTTACTATTTGAAACGAAAGAAACAAATTGTAATAAGCGGTAATCCATTTGTTTTTGGACAAGAAGACGGAACGCAAGAAAGGGGAGCTGGATTTTTAAAACTGGTTCAAGATACCAAAGATTTTGCCTGTTCGGATCTCAAAGAGTTAGTTGATAGAGCCTTGATATTTGCAGGTGATCAAAGGGTTGACATGATTACTATGCAACATTTTGAACAAGCATTGCCATTAGTGAAGGAAGCTCGATTAAATCGACTCAATCGCGCAGAAACAGATAGCGAATTCCAAAGAAGAATGGCGTTACTTCAATATAGGATTGCTCAACAACAAAGAAATATGGGATTAGTAGGAACGGTTTTAAACTCAATCGCTCAGGGAGGGCAGATAGGAGCAGCCGTAGGATTGGGTGCTGGAGGGCCTCCTGGCGCAGCGGCAGGAGGAGCTATTGGAGTAGGGGCAGGCCTTGTTGTAGGCTTAGCAAGCGCTTTCGGTTCCTATCAGGCTACCTCAGATGTTTCAGAGCCGCATAGATGAGCATGAATAACCGATTTATTATTTTTTCTCTGCTGCTAGCCACAACTGGATCAGCTCTTCAGTCAGGCGAACACAAATTATCTGCCTATTATGGCGTAGAACAGCAGCAGCAACAATCTCAGGCTGAATTTAAAACACAGCCGA
>JABCYS010000057.1 GCA_013290085.1 Candidatus Babelota bacterium | reverse complement strand
GCTTGAAAAATTCAATGATCGATGCCGGAAGATGTTGTGTGGTTGACCATTCAAGCACAATGTGCTCCAAACTTACGTAGTCATCACCAAGGCTTTTTGCTTCTTTTTCGCAGGCGTTCAAAAAATCTTGGAGCGCATAATCAGCTCCTAATTGCGTACCGGCAACTTTGGGCAGCGCTGTAAGTTCTTGGTTTACCAGGGCGCCGAGCTCTACCGTTGGTATTTGGAGAACAGAAAAGAAGGAATTGCAAAACTCATTTTCCATTCCTGCGGCAAGGAGGTGAAGCGGGAGGAGTGTGGGATTTTGTTGAGCTACGGCAAGATTAACAGCGTGGTTGATGAGTTCTTGCGTTGCATTAGTAAATTTTTCCTGGTTCATTTTTTTTAAATCTCCTAAAGTGCACTTCAAAACCACTGTAGCATCGTTTAATGGTGTAGTTAAATTGTAAAAAAATGAACGGACTGATAGGATACTTTTCTGTATTTGTTTACAAAAATAGTGTTCATAAAAAAACAATTAAGGAACCACGAATGAAAAAACAATATTTGCTTGGATTGTTATGTATGACATCTACCGTTTTTGGTATTAATCCTCGAGATGCGGCATTGATTGCTGCTGCGATGGATGGGCGTGCGGATGATGTACAAAACTTACTTGCTGCACATGCAAATGCTAATGCTGTAAGTAACGATGGTACCACGGCATTAATAATGGCTTCTGAGAAAGGACATGCGGCCGTTGTACGACTTTTGCTTGCGGCACATGCAAATGTTAATGCCACAGACAACAGTGGTACTACGGCATTGATTATTGCTGTTGCACATGGATATGTGGGGGTTGTACAAAGCTTACTTGCGGCACGTGCAAATGTTAATGCTGCAAGGAATGATGGTGCCACAGCATTGACATTTGCTGTTCTGTCAAAGCGTGGGGATATTATAGGGCTATTGCGTAAGGCTGGTGCCCGCTGATAGCGGCGTATATGCTACAAAAAATGATTCTCATTCACTGATTGCCTCCTTTTTTCTTCGCGAACGATGATAGGTGATGGCAAAATGATGCGCATAATCGCGCAGTGCTATTAAAACTTTGCCTGTTTCTGTTTTAACATCAAGCTTTATGCCATTGGGAAATTGTTCGCTAAAAATAGTTTCTTCTCTTTTTGCAAGACTGATGCACGGTGTGGTGGGAAATAAATGGCGCACAGCGCTCAGTTGTCCCTTGCCGCCATCAATGAGCATAAGATCTGGAAGATCAGTGCCGGTACGGTAGCGCCGTGCAACAATTTCTTGGAGCGCGGCGTAATCATTTTGTGTGGTAAGAGACTTAATTTTAAAACGTCTAAATTTATTTTTTTCTGGGATACCGTTGGTAAATCGGATACAAGAACCAACCAGCTGCTTACTTTGAAAGTGGGATATATCAAAACAATCAATGGTCTGTATTGGTTTTTCTAAACCTAAAAAGTTTTGCAACTCTGCGGCGAGTGTTTCATTTTTTCGCGGCGTATAGGTTGTGGGCGTGGTGGCAATCACTGTATCTTTGGCATATTTCTTTTCCGTAAAATGGGTAGTGAGGGTTGTAAAAATAGTTTCAAAGTTGGCCAGATATTCCTGGAGGTTGCGTGATTTTTCAAAAGCCAGTTCTTTGTTGTGCACATAAATTTGGTCTTTGATGCTTCCTATAAATTTTTTCTTGTCCCCCTGTAAAGCCTGCATCGCCAGGTCGAGCCGGAAAAGATAATCCCCACGGTTTATCTTACCAGTACAGTTACCCGCACAAATCTCCAGGTGGTAATCAAGGCAACCCCCCTCGATCTTTTTGGTACACCACTTTAATTTGAACGTTTTTATCAGATAAGCGAACACTCTACGGGCGTCGGTTTTCTGCAAGAATGGGCCAAAATAGACGCCCTTTTTTTTCTTGTTACGAACAAGCTCAAGTTTTTCTGGGGTAAAGAGGAGGTAGATAAACGGCTGCCCGTCCTTGAGGAGGATATTGAATTTCGGTTGTTTTTCCTTAATTAGGAGGGCTTCGAGAAGGAGGGCCTCGGTCTCATTTTTTGTCGTAATAGTCCCTATGTCGGTAGTTTCGCTCACCAGCGTGGCGATCCGGGGGTCACTATCGACCTTAAAGTACGTGCTTACGCGTTTGCGTAAGGATTTGGCTTTACCGATATAAATGACCTCATTATTGAGGTTCTTAAAGAGGTATACGCCCGAGGATGTGGGGATAAGGGGTAGTTTGTTCTTCATACCTCTATTTTACCTTTTAAAAGGAGGTTTGTTAAAGGGGGTTGAGGGTACGTTTCTCCCAGAAAGGGCTATATTTTGATCGGCAGGGGAAAGGTCGGCTATAATGGGGATGGTTTTCCGAATCGGTTATTTCTTAAAAAATAGGTAAGCAAATGGGCAAATCACCAAAAGATAAATTAAAGGATATTCCGGAAGCAGAGCGTTGGCTCTTTGACCCAAAAAATAAAGCCATAGTTCAAGAACTTAAAAGAGCGCTGAAGCAAAAGGCTAACAATAAAATTGATCTAGCTGAATTCGGGGCTGACTTAGCTGATTTAGAGGAAGAATAGTTTTTGTCTTGTCTGATCATAATGTTTTGTTGTGAGACCCATCCTCTACTTATCAATATGTCAAAAAACATTTTAGACATAAGCTGCCCCTTAAAACTCATTTTGGATTTACATGCAAAGAAAACTGTTTATATTTAAAAGGCTTTTGTTTAGATAATTTTTTTATGAGGGCCACCATGATTTTCCGCAGAAAGAGAGTTTTTTTTGTTTTGAGTGCTGTTGTATTTTGTTGGCTTAGTTTACGCACTTACCACTACTTCTTTGATTCTTCCAGTCCAGCCATAAAGCTCAGTGGTCTAGAACGAGATGGATTTTATGCCGGCAATATGCAATGTGTTTTGAGTGGATCTGATGGTTACAAAGTATCAGACATTTCTATATATCTTGATAACGCACCACTCGTTAATAAATTCAGAATTAACCGCCGCGATTTCGATTATCCATTTACTATCAGCTCACAAGCTCTCTCCAACGGTCCACACACGCTGCGCGTAGAAGCGGTTAATGGAACCTACCACAAAAATAAAACAGTAGAAGATTGCGTGTTTAATGTTGACAACGTTCCGTTGCAAGCAGCATTTGTACGCCAAGAGAGTGAACCGAAAGTTTTCCAAGGCCGCACCTTCCATCTTCAATTCCAAGCAAACAAAGAGATCAAGTTTGCTCAAGTAAAAACACTTTCAAAAGTATTTAACTGTGTTCCAGAATCAGTACATTCTTCTGTGTATGAAGCGTTCATACCAATCTCATGTGAAGAAATCCCGAATGAGTACCTCTTATCTGTTGATATTGTAGACAAGGTTGGCGCTCGCCAAACACTTGAAAACAAATTCCAAGTTATTCCATACCCTTTCAAAAAGCAGATGCTCACGTTTGATGCTGCAGCAATAAAAAAAGAAGAAGAAAGTGGATTAACCCCCCAAGACCTCAAACTTAAACTTGAAGACATCGCAAGAAACTCACCACAAGAAAAATTATGGCAAGGAGTTTTCTGCGTGCCGCTTGATATGACCACCGTGACCTGCGACTTTGGCACCATCAGAACAACGCGCGAAAAAGGTCGCTATATGCATAAGGCTGTTGACCTTGGTGCTCGCAAAAAGAGTATCATATGGGCAGCTCAAGATGGCGTTATTAAGCTGAAAGATCGTTTTGCACAAACTGGCAATACGGTTGTGATTGATCATGGCTGCGGTGTAAGTACGATGTACTGTCACCTTGAAAGTTTTTCAAACATTAATGTTGGTCAACGCATTGAAAAGGGCAACCCGATCGGCGTCATGGGCAAAACAGGATTTGCTACCGGTGATCACTTGCATTGGGAAATGTTAGTTAATACCGTGGCGGTTGATCCAATGCAGTGGACAAAAAACAGTTTTTAACGACAAAATCTTCTAACCTCACAAAAGGCAGGAGGAAGTAGGGTGAACTTCTTCTTTATCCCGCGTAATAACAAAATCTATTCGGTACTGGTGACCATACCTTTGTATCGGCTGTATGCCTCTACCTTGGCTGTGGTGGGGATACTCTTTTTTGTGTGGTGGATTTTTTTCTACACACCACTGACCAACAACATAGCATCATTACAACTTGATCATGCCTATCTCACCCAACAAGAATCTTCATGCGTGCCAATCCGCCAAGACATTCAAAGACTTGAAGGTGTTACCAAAGAACTTAATGCAACGGTAGCAAGCTGCTTGCACGAACACAGCGAGCACAATGACACCACGAATATTTTATTGGCCAAGATTCTGGAAGTAGGGCTAGAACTTATTTCCTGCGTTCCCGGACAGCCGAAGGATAAAGAATGGTACACCGTCCACCCGGTTGAGCTTCAGATTTCAGGAACGTTTGATAATCTTCAGCGCTTTTTAAAATCACTGGCTCTTCATGATTACCCCATTTGTATCAAGCACATGGTTATCAAAAAACAACAGAACAACAAATTACTCATCAACTGTATTTTCAACGTGATAGGCACGCCACATGATAGGAAAAAAACTTCTTAGTATTTTTTTAGTGAGCACGTTTACCTGCAAAGCTGGCATTCAAAAAGAGTTCACAACTCCTCGCTTTGTGCATCGCGACCCATTTTCCTGGGTCGCAGAAAAGAAAAAGGAAGTCTCTATTGTTGCCAAACGCGTAGAAAAAAAAGTTGAGATAAAAAAACATGAAATGCCGTGGGAAGTACACGGTGTCTCATTGAGCTCAGAAGGGGCGTACGCACTCCTCTCCCATCGCAATGAAACAAAAATAGTCCGCCCCCAGCAAGAAGTTTGTGTTGGTTGGAAAGTTGAAAAAATTACACCTACGCTTGTGCAACTCAAACACACGACTGGCGAATACAAGGAGCTCATCGTATGATCCATTTTTTTTTAACACTCCTCTGCCTGCTTAGTTGCAGCAATCTTTCTGCAGAAGTATTTGCCGATGATGCTGCTATCCATAACCACCTCGAAACTATTTTCACGGACAAGGCACTGTCCGGTCCTGTTACCGTGCATGTAAAACCAAGTACGATCCAAGACGTTATAGAATTAATTGGCATAAGCACGGGCATGGATTTTTTTGTTGATGCACAAGTTGCTGGGGCTGCAGGAAGAATAAATTTTAAAAATAAATCTGCTGGCGATGTACTCTCCATGTTATGCAACCGTAATACGCCGCGCCTTGCCTTGATTAAGCAGTCGGGCATGTGGCGTATTATGCTGTATGACCAAGCCTTTTCCTTGCTTAAAAGTACGCAACAAGCTCCTGCCATGATAAAAAAAGTGTTTCATTTAAAACATGTGCGTTGTGATGAAAATTTTCGTGCCAAGCTTGATGAGATGTGGCATTTGATTGCCAACACCACAACCTCCAAGGCTGCCTACTGTTCATTAGATAGCGCCAGTAAAAAAGTTTTTGTCTGCGCACCAGCACCCATGGTGCACGAGGTTGCCGCCTTTTTACAGGAAGTTGATGGTGCCATTCCGCAAGTGCGTATTGATGCGATTGTTGCAGAGGTTGATAACAAATATGAAAACCAACTTGGTTTTAACTGGTCTGGTTTTTACAACCGCAAAGCATCAGCAAAACAGTTTAAGTTGTTGAGTGCGGGCGTATCCAAGGATGGTCCTACTGATCATTTCGCACTCAACCTCTTTGCGCGTGCAACTCCCGTGCGCATACCGTTTGTGATTGGTGGTCCTGATCTTAATCTGCGACGCATTGTTGCGGAGCTTCGTGCTGCCGAGACGGAAGCAAAAGCAAAAATTCTTTTAAAACCGTCAGTGTTGACCGGGCATGAAGAAAAAGCAGAAATTTTAATTGGTAAAAGTATTCCCATACGAACGATGGTGGAAGATGTGGTGCAAGGAAAGGTACGCAACGTACAAACGGTACAGTACAAGGATGTGGGAACTATTTTGCACGTGAAACCGTTGGTAAGTCCTGATAAAAAAAATGTGCTCCTTGATATTTTGGTGGAGGATTCTTCGGTCGTAGAAAGTTCTGTCGGTTATGAAGCACCCGCTATAAAAACTATCCGCACCAAAAATAGAGTTACCTTGCGCAGTGGTCAAACCACGGTTATTGGTGGCCTGATGCTCAACAAAAATGAATCGGCAGGC
>JABCYS010000056.1 GCA_013290085.1 Candidatus Babelota bacterium | reverse complement strand
AACCCGTACACTGTTTCTTTCCTGCCACCAAGCGCAACGGCAACTTGTGCCATCTCTGCAAGCCCGCGCGTTAATAAAAAAGCTTTGGTGTTTTCAGAAAGACCAGCACCTTCTGCCATACCGATGCCAAGAGAGATTACATTTTTTAGAGCAGCACCAACCTGAGTACCAATCGTATCTGTTGTTATGTAAGGACGAAAATAGTTATTGGCTAACAGATGTTGAATTTCTATGGCACGGTCACATGATGGGGAGGCCAAAGTTGCAGCCGTTACTCGTTGCTCTGCAATTTCATTGGCAAAGTTAGGACCAGCAAGAACTGCATGCTCAACAGGAAATCCGAGCACTTCTTGCACAAGCGCGGATGGAAATAGAAGAGTATTGTTTTCTATACCCTTACTCAGAATAATGACAACGTGGTCCTTGCGAATGTGCGGACGCATTGTGGTAAAAACAGTTCTCAAATATTTGACGGGTATCGCTTCAAAGATATACGTAACCCCATCAAGCGCCGCCGCAAAATCGGTTACGGGAATAATAGACGCGGGAAGAGCGTAGGAAGGAAAGTAGCGTTCATTTTTACGTTTTTCAGAAATAGTTTGTGCAACACTGGGGTCTTGGCACCACAGATTAACTTTGAAACCATTGTCACTTAAGAGCATCGCAATAGCGCTGCCCCATGCTCCTTCACCAATTACTGCTACCTTTTTCATGCACCAAAATTCCTTTGTCGAAGCTCAAACTGGTCTAATGCTTTTTCTAAATGGAATGTTTCAAGTTCTGGCCACAAACAATCTAAGAAATACAGTTCGCTGTAGGCCGCTTGATAGAGTAAGAAGTTACTCAAACGATGGTGGCCACCGGTGCGTATAATAAGGTCAGGTTCTGGAGTACCACTTGTCCACAAATAATCTTTAAAAAGATCTTCTGAAATTTGGTCTTCGGTGAGCAATCCTGCTTGCACTTTGCGAACTACATTTTTTATACCGTTAACAATTTCCTGCTGACCACCGTAACAAAACAAGAGGCTCACATGGAGTGTTGCTAAATGTTGCGTTGCTTTTTCTAACCGTTCTATGGAACCAAGGATACCGGCAGGGAATAATGAGCGATCCC
The DNA here is from genome assembly GCA_013290085.1 of Candidatus Babelota bacterium. Next base: position 5,226 of record JABCYS010000056.1, on the reverse strand, counting down.
CCACAAACTGTATTCTCACACCATTACGGACAAACTGTTCGAGATTACTTTCAGCTTCCAAAGCAAGCAGGTCAAATAAAAAGGAAAGCTCTTCGGGAGAGCGTCTAAAATTTTCTATCGAAAAGGTAAAGAGAGAAAGGTAGGGAATTTTCTTCTGAATACAGAATTCAATAACACGTTTTACCGTTTCTACCCCTTTTCCATGGCCACGCCAAGACAAAAGTCCCTGCTTTTTGGCCCAACGACGATTACCATCCATTATCAGTGCTAGATGTTTCATAGAGAAGGTGCCTTTGCCACCAGTTTCTTTATTGTAGGTATTAAGGTATACTTATGTAAGATTATTCCAGCGTGTTTATAGAGCCAAAGAACGATCACTTGAATGGTAGCAAAAACAACCCGCTCTAGTATAACCACGGGGATAAGTGCCCACCACTGCCCTGCCATCATTGGTACGGTGTACAACCAGATCACTGACCCGACCGCATGGGTCACAAAAGTACCCCCAAGTGCCTGTAAAAAAAGGCTCTGAACATTGAAAAAATATATCGTTAGCGGAATAAGCCAAAAAAATGAATAGGCGTACGCTTGAATACCAACCGGATGAAGAAGAAACAGAACCATACAAAGACCTGGAACGAGTGCTCTGATTACCACAGAAGAAGAACTCCAGTACCAGGCACCGCACAGGCCAGGAAGATGTCGAAGGATAAAGAGTGATGGGGTCACCTCTTGAAAACAAAAGCGGAGAAAAAATAGTAGTAGTGCGCCCAGAGAACCACCGATGGCGCCGGAAAGCGGGCTGATGATATCAACCCCTGAGAAAAAGGCCATTTTGGAGCCAAAAATAAAACTTACTTTAAAAAAGGATGCAGCTAGCAGTAAAATAGAAAATGGAATTATATGAAAAATAAAATTAAAGCGTTGTGTTCTAACCATAATAAACCTCATGAAAGAAGAATAGTTAATGCGGTTAGTTTAACACACGCGACAATCATTTAAAGGATTTTTACGAATGAAATATTTTGCAATTATTTTCGATATGGATGGCACCATTATTAACACTGAAGGAATATGGGAAAAGGCCACCCAGGAATTTATAGCCAAACGACACGGTGCTATAACCCCTGAACAGAAAAAAACAATTTTAGAAAAAACACATGGATTGCATTTAAAAGCAAGTTGCGCGGTTATTAAAGAAACCTTGGGCTTGAACGATGATGTTGAATCTATTATTCATGAACTTTCGACCATGGCCAACAACGCCTACGTACAAGGCGTTACTTTTATTGAGGGGTTTGAGACGTTCCACGCATCACTTGAACCGCACAACCTAAAAACAGGTCTTGCGACCAATGCTCATGACTCAACAGTATCCATTACTAAGAAAACACATAATCTTGAAAAATTCTTTGGCCGACACATTTACAATGTTTCTCACGTAAATAATGTTGGCAAACCACACCCTGCTCTTTATCTACACGCGGCTAAGGAAATGGGCGTAAAGCCAGAACATTGTGTTGTTATAGAAGATTCTGCTCATGGTATTCGGGCTGCAAAAAGTGCCGGTATGTTCTGTATCGGTATTAACACTTCAAAGAAGCGGGACAATCTTAAGGAAGCTGATTTTATTATTGATGGTTATCATGAAATTGATTTGAAAAAATTGTTAAAGAAAAATTAACATACCATCCAGCTCACAGGCTGGTGAGATATTTGAAGCATAGAAAATGTTTAAAAAAGAGAGAGTGGTTGATGAAGAAAAAATATTTTTTGTTACTCCTTCTGTATCCAACAATAATCTCAAGCAGTCCTTCTCCTCTATTACCCCCAGCACTCTATACCGGCTTACGTTCTCATAACCCAGTCATGGCCTGCGCAAGCATTGGCTTTGCTGTCTATCAACTCGTACATGCAATCTTCACTGCATCGCCCAAATTGCCAACAGTTGCGCACCCATCTAGTTCTCCTGCTTCTACGGTTATTGCGTTTGATCTTCATGATGTTTTGTTTACGCCTAATTACGCTGAGCGTCTTAAATTGATTATTGCCATGCCCTACAAATTCACGTTATTTACCATGCTCAGCAACCCGGTTTTTCTTTATAACTCTGTACGTCTAGCTTCTCAACAAATAGCTGCTGAACAAGTTATAGATGGGTTGTTGCCACGCTATCCAGATTTGCAACTCTTTATACCTACTATTACTGCGGTAATAAATGCTCAGACACCTATTGCAGGTACTCTTGATATTATTAAGCGCCTCAAGCAGAAAAAATTTAAGATCTATTTACTTTCCAATATTGGGGAACATGTATTACACAATTTGAAGAGTCAGTTCCCTGCTATTTTTTCATACTTCGATGAGTTGTTTTTTTGCTCATCTGAATATTGTTATATCCGAAAACCAAATCCACAGTATTATCACTCCTTCCTGGAGAAATTTAATCTCAAGCCTGACCAAGTTGTTTTCGTCGACGACTTGGTAAAAAACATTTACGTAGCCGACACCTTAGGTATGCACGGTATTCTTTTCAATTGTCCAGAACAGTTGGAACTTGAATTAAAATCTTTTGGCATTCTATAAGAGACGCTCTTATCCCACATCTGAAGGAATGGACTTTCTCACTTAGGTAATTTGAATATTATCTATTTGACGCTCGTCAAATGAACCGCCTGGTGGCTGGGTACCGTTAGGAATAGGAATAGATCCTATGATCCCCGCACCTGCAAAGTTAGCAACACCATTTTGAGTCGCAAAGTTACCAATAAATGCAGAAGTGGAGTCGTTGATAAAACCGTTGGTACTATTATCAATGGCTAAACAGTTTTGAACTAAACATCCTGGCGCAAAACTTGTTACAAAGATACCATTACCCGCACCACCACCCAGTGATTGGTTGCCATTTGCGATGCAATTAAAAACAAAGTTATCGCCACTTGCAATGTTAAAACCAGCGCCAACCACTGGACCGTTGGTATAGTTTCCATCGGCTACACAATTTTCAAATGCATTTCCTGAAGAACTGGTGATCACAGAAAAACCTGCGGCTGACGAACCCAAGGAAGCATTTCCATTCGCTATGCAGTTACGGAAAACGCAGGATTGCGTATTAACAAGCTGCACACCAGCCACTGACCCTGTAGTTGCCGCATTGCTGGAGAATGTACAGTTTTCAAGGATATGACTTCCTGACATAGCATTGGGCATACCAACAAAATTCACCCCAGCCACAGGAACAGCAGGAATGGTTGAAACGTTATAGCTAAAATGACAATTTTTTATGTTGAACAGCGTACAGCCCTTGGCTGTTAAGCCAGCAGAGCCAGCAGCATCGAAAGCGAGCTGGTGAGAGAACGTACAGTTACGTATGTCCCATAAATTGGATTGTATTAATAAAGCGCCTGAAGAAAAATTTTCACTTAATACCGTATCGAGCAGTTCTACATTACTTACGGTGCTTGCCAGTATACCGTACCGTCCCTCAACAATACGACAATTTTTTATTGCTATTTCACTGATTGGAGCCGAAGAATTACCATTGAAGAAAATCCCGGTAGGAATTTGAGGGCCAGACGATATTGGAACGCCGCAAATTATCGTAAGGTTTTCTAGGGTGATGTTGCGCTCGCCCCCATTTACCATAATCCCAAATCTATCAAAGCTATCGAACGTCCCATTTTTAATAACAATGTTATAAAAATTATTGTTATTATTTACGGCAGGAATGAGTGTTACAATATTGATACCTATTTGACCAGGCATATTTGATATAAGAGTTTTTCCATTCATATCTATGGTTACATCATTTGATGCGATAGTAATAGCCGCAGCACTCACTGTATTAAAAATGACGTCATCGGTAAAAACATAGATACCAGGCAACGTAATCTTAATGCCACCGGCCTTGGTAAATTGGCCAGGAGTAAGAAAGGTTATTGTTGCTGCTGATGCCACATTTACGGTCAGCACCAGGATAAGGCTTAGATGCGTTATTTTCATACAACTTCCTTCACACTATGGAAATATTATCTATTTGCCGCTCATCAAATGTTCCTGCTGGTGGCTGTGTACCATTCAACACCGTTATAAAGCCTAACGGAGCAAACGCATAATTAAATGGATTAGCAAATGCTAAATTGCCGACAAATACCGAGGTTCCTGAGGCATTAGCAAACCCTTCCGCACTATTAGAAAAAGAGGTACAGTTTTGTACTAAGCAATGAGACGACCCATCATCAACAAAAAAACCGGTGCCAAATCCTAGCCCCAGCTCAATGTTGTTCAGTGCTATGCAGTTGCGAAAACAAGCACCCTCAGTTGAAAACGCATCAAACCCTACAGCGCCAACTGGCGTATCTAGTTTTCCATAATTACCTGCCGCCATACAATTCTCATAGAGATTCATACTTCCAAAAGCATCAAAAAAGCCAACCTGTCCCGTATCAACCGAAGCGTTACCATTTGCTATACAATTGCGCACTACACTCGAAGTAGTAAATGCTAATTCTAGACCACGCACTAATACCCCTGGTATTGTTGTAGTGTTATTATTAAATGTACATCCTTCAATAACGTGTCCCCCAGATTCTTTTACTGTTACAAAATTTAGGTCGATAGCAGCTTGCAACTGTGCTCCTCCAACAGAGGGAAGCAAGGAAGAAACCGGTGACGTTAAATTATTAAAGCTAAAGTCACAATTTTTTATTCGCCATGCATCGCCACCCTGCAGGAGTAGACCAAAATTTCCTAGCTCATCAGCAATTTGTTGCTGCGATGCCTGACAGCCCGTCAACTCCCAGGCATTACAATCAATGGCTGAAATCCCCCGTGACCCGTTATGATTAAAGGTTGAATCAATCACTCTCACATTATCTGCATTTCGTGCACGAAAACCAAAGCGCGCGTTATCTACAAAACAATTTTTTATAAGTATATCAGAGGTACGGACAGATATTGGCACCCCTGCCGGTAATAATCCATCTAACAAGATACCCGTTGGCGTCAGCGATGTTTTTCCTCGTATATCCGAACTCAAAATAGTAAGGTTCTCCAAAGTAATATGCGAAGAGCCAAGATCCATACGCACACTATACACGTTAAAATTAGCTATAAACCCATTACGTATTGTTATATTTTTTCTTACTGCTCCAAACTGGTTATTGGGTGCGCGTACAATGTTAATGCCTATATTTTCACCCGCCTGGTTATTTGCGCGTAACGTTC
>JABCYS010000055.1 GCA_013290085.1 Candidatus Babelota bacterium | reverse complement strand
CCAAGTTTCATTAAATTCGCGAAGTACAGTAGCAGTGAGATTGCTGCAACATTGCTGGATGGGGACAAGCGCGGTAAAAATAGGAGAAAGATCGATGGTAACAATGACAGTTGGTGTTGTAAGTGCCGCAAGAATAGTCCATGTTTCATTGAAGTCGGTAACCATGGTGGTGTAAGTGGTATTACAGCAGTCTTCAATATTTTTAATGCCGCTGGAGATTGTTTCGCAAGGCCCGAGAATGGTGCACGCATCACCTAAAATACTGAGTATTGTTCCATCACATGAGCATTCATCTACTGAACCAACTCGTGCGCGTATAGCTCCTAACAAGCGGAGGATTTCACTTTGATCGCAACAGCCACTGGGGCCAACGGGAAAATTAGAATTGACTGGTGTTGGAGCATCTGGTCGCGGAGCGCGAGAATCCTCATCGTAGTCGGAGACCTCTATGCGAGGGGTACGAGTTTGTTTCTTTGTTTTGAGTTGCTTGTCTAACCAGTCAAGGACTGAGCGAAGAGCCACGAGGAGATCATCTTTTTGTAGCGGAACAACGTTATCTTGTAAAAGTGCGTAACAGATAAGAAACGGGTCGGGAAGCTGATCTTCCAGACCTTTACTTTTTGCTTGATCGTAAAAATTACCTATGAGAGCTTTAAGTTCATCTTCATTATAAGAGAGGAACTGTTGCTCAGCAGTCGACAGCTCTTGAGTATCAACAATTTGATTATCCAAAGATAGAGTCGCCGATGCTTGGACACTGTTGAGCGGCGTGCCGAGGATAATGCAAAATTGCAGAATAAATGAGAGATGTCTAAAAATTTTTTTAAGGTCGCGCTTCATAACAACAGGCCTTTTTTTACTGTTGTTTTTATTTTTTATTAATGTTCAAGATTACTTACGAAACTTTTGGTTGTTAATGTATTACCAATTGGTTTGCGCAAAAAGCAAGCAATCTGATTGTAGTGCGAAGAGAAAGAAAGCAATTTGTTTTGTAGCCGTATAAATCTTCGCAACAGAAGTGTCGTATTTTTTTACTGGCGTCCCCTTTTATGGGCGCTCTTTCTTGATTTCTAACATAATTTCGAACTCTTTCTCTAACAAGGCATGCAGAATTTTCATCAGAGAGTCTGGAAAATGTTGTGTAGCATCAGAGATGCATGTGTACATAATCATTGCACACACATTCCTCTCCTGTTGGTACTTCAGGGCGATTACAACAGCATTATTTTTTTAGATGAAAAATGGACTTAACATAAAACTTTGGCAAAACGATAAGAAATTTAATTTTAAAAATACAATTTTATAGGAGATTCAAAAAACAAATCTTGCTAAATATTTTTCAAATAGAATATTATTAAATGGAAGTGAGACGGAAGTATGTTATGTGGAACCAATGGGAGCTAGTGTGAAAAAGAAGCTGCTGCACCTATTATTTCTCCTGGTAGGAGTGGTTACCTTTACGCATACTACACTTCAATATGATCCTACCACCAGAAAATATTTTTCAACGCCTCTTACCTTAGATATAAATCAACAAGAATATAATGAATTGGTAGTGCAATGCGAAGAATTAAGGCATCGCATTTTTAAAAGGTATGGCTGGCCAACCTTTACAGAGCATAGACAAAAAGCTATCAGTGATTTTGAACAACAAATTACCCCATCGAGTATGAGCAGATTTACTGGCACGATGGAATACGGTGGTCTTAGAAGAAGTGGCTTAGAATCACCGATGAGGCGTAAGCATGATCTTGAATCTGATCTGGCTGATTATATGAGACTGTTACATAATGAAACCGATATTGAAGTAACATATTCTGATGATATTACGCTTTATCTACTATCAATAGGTACTCCTACATCTTTGCGCTTACTGGCAGATCTACAATCGCTAGGCTTTAATCGCATCTTACTAGGATTACTGGAAGTCCCAGAAATAAAACCCCAAAAACAAGCATACGCTCGAAAAAAATGTCGAGAAGCGGTTGAACAAGCGCGCCTGCAAGAAGAGTTATTAAAACAACAGCAATACATTATAATCCCCGACGCTGTAGCAAGAGCTCTCAATATTCCAACAAGCACCTCTACCTATCAAGTTTTAGGTATACAACCTGGTGCATCCGAAACAATGATAAAACAAAGCTATAAAGAACTTGCGCTTAAATGGCTTCCCGATAAAAATCCCAATCCAATAGCACCAGAGGTAGTTGAAGTCTTAACCAATGCATATGAACAACTACTTAGTACTCCATCTGCCTCAATTCCTCTGTCGCTCAGCAGGGGGCGTGAGTATCAAGAACATGAGAGGTATGCCGAAGAAGAGCGCCAAGGGCAAAGAGAGATGCATGAAGAAAAAAAATTGATAGGAGAACAGGAAAGCGTGAGAAGCGCCCCGGCAGAATTGTTACCTCTACAAAATGAACGTAATGAACAAGCGCAAGAAGCCATAAAAAAACACCAGGCAGAAATCGAACCTCAAGAAAAAAATATGCTCAGTATGCAACAAGAAGAAATTGAGAATAAATGCGCCCAAGAAGAAGTAGCAGAAAAATGTGAAGAAAAACCAATTCAAGAATTAAATCACCCCCGAGCCCACCTCGTTAAATTGACGCAAGGGGTTAGTAATGGCTGTGTTAGAATCTCTTTTGACCAAGGCGTATCTCGCAAATTCCGCGATGCATTTTTTAAAAAATTAACTGAGCTATCTCCTCAAATTAAAAATATGAAATTATTTTATAGGAAAAATGAATTCACCATAGGCATTAATGGTAATATTGCAGGCGACGAATTTTCAAAATTGTTAGACCACATAAATTCAATAAACATCGAACCGTCAAAAAAAGAATTTGATAGTGCCCAACCAGAGCAAGAAGCAATAAAAAATCCAACAGAAGAGGTAGGAAAAAAAGCAGAGGAAGCCCAAAAGCAACCTGAGGTAACTACAGAAAACAAGCTTCTTACAGGATATGAACAGCCATCATCTGAATTAGTTCAAAGTGTGCTGTTACCAGCACTATCAAAAGACGAGGCTGGAGGCACTACCCAAGCTACTAATGGAGGAGCTCAAGTTACTCAGCTCAGTGGTTGTCATATAAATGCAACAAACATCGAATTATCAAAAAAAGAATTTGATAGTACAAAACAAGAGCAAGAAGCAATAAAAAATCCAAGAGAAGAGGTAGTAAAAAAAGCAGAGGAACTCCAAAAGCAACCTGAAGTAACTATAGAAAACAGACTTCTTACAGAATATGAACAGCCATTATCTGAATTAGTTCAAAGTGTGCCGTTACTAGCACTATCAAAAGACGAGGCTGGAGGCATTGCCCAAGCTATTAGTGGAGGTGCTCAGGGTAATCAGCTCACTATGGCCTTTTGTTTGCCATGTTGTCCACGCTTATTTTCTCTTGAGAGCAAAAACTAAATCTTAACAACTACAAAATCTTTGAATTTTTATTTTCCTTGCCAGATGAGATAGGCTTCAATAAATGGCATGAGAGCCCCATCGAGAACTAAATCGGGCTGATGATATTCTAAATCGGTACGATGATCCTTTACCATTTTATACGGATGCAAAACATACGAACGAATTTGAGATCCCCATTCTATTTTCTTTTTTTCAACCGATGATGCCTGCGCAAGTTTTTCTTCTTTTTGTTTTTGTACCAATTTTGCCATGAGCATTTTCATAGCAATTTCTTTGTTCTGATGTTGTGAGCGTTCGTTTTGACACTGCACAACGATGCCGCTTGGTAAGTGTGTAATGCGTACTGCCGATTCTGTTTTGTTCACATGTTGGCCACCGGCACCACCAGCACGATACGTATCAATTCTCAAATCACCCGGATCGATGGTGATTTCAACATCAGGAACCTCAGGGGTAACGTAGACGCCGGCAAAGGAAGTATGACGACGCTTGTTGGCGTCAAAGGGTGAGATGCGGACCAAGCGATGGATGCCATGTTCACTCTTGAGAAGACCATAGGCATTTTTGCCGCGTATAAATAAGGTTGCAGATTTTATGCCTGCTTGCTCACCAGGCTGATAATCAATGATCTGGGCATTGAACTTATTCTCCTCACAAAAGCGGACATACATGCGCAACAGCATCGAAGCCCAATCTTGTGACTCAGTTCCACCAGCGCCAGAGTTTATATTAAGGAAGCAATTGGCACTATCTTGTGGGTCGCTGAGAAGCAGATTGATTTTGAATGTTGCTACGCGATGCGTAAGTTCTTTTATGTCTGAGGCTATTTTTTGGAGTTCTTGCTCATCGGTGCAAAAAAGGTCTAAAAGTTCCCCGAGCTCTTTAAATGAGCTGGCGATGGCCAGATAGTTCTCCCGGAGGGTTTTTACTCGCTGCAAAGACTGTAAAATCTCTTTTTGTTGTGGATTTTTCCAGAAATCCTCGTGCTCGCTTTGGGCGGAGAGTTGCTGGAACTCTTCTTCAAGTTTGGTGTTCTGAATATAGGTGGTTATGGCGCTCAAGTCAGGCTCTATGTGCTTGAGCTGTTCTTTTAGGTCATCAAAAAGCATGGTTTTTCTAAAAAGGGCTAATTCAGCCAGGTAAGAAGTTTAGATTCAACTTTTTATCAATAGAGCCAGTATAGCAGGTACGGCCCGGTTGGCCAGGAAGGGTGGTTTTTGCTGAGGATAAGGCATTTTTGGGGGGCAGTTTGATCTCAATTTGGTGATTCCAAAGTGGCGGTTGCAGAATATAGGGGCTGGGGTACCGGCGGTTGCGAGCTTTTTTTGCCGTGATAACATTATTATAAGGTCGTCAATTCTTATTAGTAGTAAAAATATCACATGAAACATTCAGGAAGACTTTTTGTAGTCTCGGCTCCGTCTGGGGCTGGAAAAACAACGCTGGTTGAGGCGGTGCTCAAGAAATTGGGGGTAAGCCATGACTTGCAGCGGATAATTACCTATACCTCACGAGCTCCTCGCCAGGGTGAAGAGGCAGGAAGGGACTACAATTACCTTTCTACCCAAGAGTTCGTCCAAAAAATTGAGGAAGGGTTTTTCATAGAATGGTCCAATGGCTTGGGCCATTACTATGGGACTCAAAAATCTATTATAAAAGACCTTGAAAGCGGGCAGTCGGGCATACTGGTCATAGATCGTGTGGGGGCCTTTCAGATACTGAGCCAAATCCCTCATGCCATTTTAGTATGGATAGAGGTATCTGATAGTGCCGTGCTCGAGCACAGATTGGTGCGCCGAGGCACAGAGACGCGAGAGCAGATTCAAAGACGAGTGCAAAGAGCGCATCAAGAAATAGAAGAAGAACGAGAAAAAAAGGCATACCATTACCATGTTTGTAATGATATTTTTGACAGCGCGGTGCAAAGGCTCGAAGAAATAATTCTCGCCGCGTTTAAAAGCTGAGTAACGGTGATAAGTGCCTTCTGATCAGGGAATTGGTGCGGTTTTTGATGGAGAAATCGGCTTAATTTCTACAAAAAACGAGAGATATTTTTAAAGAAATTATGTTTTTAAAATAAAGATTAAAAGTTTTGTTGACGCTTTAGGTATTATTTGTATAATTACATGAGTCTTTTCGGAAGAAAACGACAAAATAAACAATCTTTGAAATACACAAGAAACTTATAAAAATTTTTAAAGTTTCGCCTACAAAGCCTGCAATTATATCCCAGTTCAATTTTCGTAACGAAGAGTTTGATCCTGGCTCAGAATAAACGCTGGCGGCGTGCCTAACACATGCAAGTCGAGCGAGAAAGTCCTTTCGGGGACAAGTATAGCGGCGAACGGGTGAGTAACACGTAAGAATCTACCCTTCAGTGAGGAATACCCTCGAGAAATCGAGGTTAATACTGCATACGTCCCTTCGGGGAGAAAGATGGCCTCTTTGCTATCGCTGATGGAGGAGCTTGCGTACTATTAGCTAGTTGGTGGGGTAAAGGCCTACCAAGGCAATGATGGTTAACCGGCCTGAGAGGGTGTTCGGTCACACTGGAACTTAGACACGGTCCAGACTCCTACGGGAGGCAGCAGTGAGGAATCTTGCACAATGGGCGCAAGCCTGATGCAGCGACGCCGCGTGGAGGATGAAGGTTTTCGGATTGTAAACTCCTGTTAAGTGGGAAGAAAAGTCTGTTCCTAATATGAGCAGATTATGACGGTACCATTAGAGAAAGCACCGGCTAACTTCGTGCCAGCAGCCGCGGTAATACGAGGGGTGCGAGCGTTATTCGGAATTATTGGGCGTACAGGGCGCGTAGACGGCGTATTAAGTCAACTGTTAAATTTCCTGGCCTAACCGGGAACCAGCAGTAGATACTGATGTGCTAGAGGATGGAAGAGAGAAGTGGAATTCTCGGAGTAGCGGTAAAATGCGT
>JABCYS010000054.1 GCA_013290085.1 Candidatus Babelota bacterium | reverse complement strand
CAAGGAGGATGATAACGCCAACATCCTTGCTCTGCCGGCCGATTCTATCTCCTCAGAAGAGGCTATTCACCTGATTCAAGCCTGGCTAGGGGCTACCTTTAAGGGGGGGCGTTACCAACAGCGTCTTCTCATGATTGAATCTATGGATATAGGCTCTAGATAGGCCTTTTGCCCTAAAAATCACCCAAAACCTTACCATTTGTCATTTTTTTGGCAAAATGGTATCATTAATCTTGACATAAAAAATGAGGTATTTTGGGGGAAATGGAGGCAGCGTAGCCAAAAATCTCCTTTATTTATCACCATATTAAAACAGCCAGGAAGACACTATGAAGATACACAAGCTCCTACTTATTCCCTTTGTTTGCATAGGAATCGGTGCATCACTTCAAGCGATGAATAACAATCAATCCAATCAGCCTGCGCCTACAGAACAGAGCCAAGAGGTTGAAGAATGTTGTGTTTGTTTAGAACAATTCTCTGCTGACAATTCGGCCCTAAAATTACCACACTGCATTCACAAGATATGTGGTGGGTGTGATACAAAGATGTTAGTCGAAATGGGAGATTTTAAATGCCCGCAATGTAGACGACTAAATCTCACAAGATCGGAAATAAGAAGGTCATTAGAAAAAACAATGAACACAATGGAGCAAAGCGGTGTTAATCCAGTAAATACTCTTGTGTTTAACAATGCTCTCAAGGCACAGCATGATCCTCTTGTTACAACGGTTAACTGTAATGGCTTTTCTCTTTCTAAACGACCAGTTATAAGTGATTTGTTAATTACAAAGATGATGAAGGATGAGATTGCTCAATTTGAACTTTTGTTAGAGCGTGAAGATCTAGTACATCTTGCCGTATATGCTCGACAAGCAATACGAAGCGGTAAGCTTTGGGCTCTTCAGATAACCATAGACGTGATAGAGCAGCGTAAAGCTCCTTTAGATCGCAGGACGGTAGAGGATTGGATTCTTGCTGCAAGAGAACTGCAAAATCATGGTGAAGCGTTTAGAGAGGTAAAAGAGTGGCTAGAAAATTCATATAACGTGATTGCCAAATCTTTGCCGAAATCGAAGAGCTTGAAGAAGAGCGTATTTTAATTTTCAACTTTGTTATCACCTATTACCAAAAGAGAGGTTATTATGAAGAACAAATGTATAACACTTTTCCTTGTATTCACATCATGTGCGATGCTTAAAGCAATGGACCAAGAAGTTCCGTCTACACCACCAGATTCGATTGATTTCGGATTAGACCAATCAGAGGCAGAACAAGAAGTTCCACGTGGTTATGAAACGCCCCCCTCTGCTCCCGGTTCCGCTGATGGGACTCTTGATAAGGCGTATTTTGGTTTTTTTGCGCAACCAGCAGTAGAACCAATGGAATTAGATATAGATTATGCCGACGAAAGTGAAGATGAAGAGGAAGCAGCGCTATTATTTGAAGCTGCTCGGTTGGGAGATATCCCTACATTGCAAAGTTTAATCGCTCAAATCAGAAACATTGATAAATTTGATGATCATGAACGAACCCCTTTAATGTATGCCGCAGCTCGTGGACATCGTGATGCGGTACGATTATTAGTAGATGCGGGTGCTGATATTGTGGCGCATGATACGGATGGATTTTCTCTATTAACGTGGGCAGTTGTAGGAGCTTCTAGAACAGCAGGCGATATAAGGAATAATCCCGTTGTGAGCTACCTGTTATCGCTTAATCCTAGAGGCGCTGAGCAAAGGCTGGCAGAATCTATTAATTACGTACGCAATCATGTGGCGGAGAATTTGTAAGAGAAACTACGAAGTGAAAAAGGTCCCTGAATTTCAGGGACCTTTTTTATTGTCTTTTTTTCTTTTCTTACTTTAGCAATACAGCTACATCTTCAGCAGTTAACGTAACATACTTGTTCAGTGCGTCAGCCAACTTCTGGAGCTTGTCTTTATTTTCTTGCAATAAAGTAGTTACTTCCGCTTCATACGTAGATAGAAGCTTCATAACTTCATCAAGTTTCTTATCAGCACCTTCGCGAGAGAAATGATCTTTTTTCAATCCTTGGAATACCAATGATTCAGCTATCTGACGAGCGTGTTCGTAATCATCATTGTGATAACCATAACCGCATGAACCAAGCAAGATCTTTTCAGCTACGTGACCAGCAAGAAGCGCCTTGATACGATTTCCTTTTTCTTTAGGGGTATCAAAGCCACTCGTATTGGCTTTGTGGAGGGTAAAGACATCACCGTAACAGGTTACTTTCTTAGCTGTGCTCAAATTACTGAGCCAGATATTTTCTTCCGCAATCTTTTTCTGAATAGGAAGCATAGTAACCTTGTTCAACTGTTCGCCCGTGGCAAGTAAATGATATGCCAATGCATGACCCGCAAGGTGGGTTGCAATAAGAACGCGTTCTTCGGCAGGTAAGTTGAGAGAAGATTCGGCTATTTTATGTTTAAAGGCATCAATACTCATATCAAAATGCTTGTACGAAAGCGTCTCTCTATTTTGCGTTGAAAGAGCAAGAGCATTGTTGGTAATGCTGGCAAGGTCGCCAAATGAACAACCTTCGGTTTCTTGTACAAGTCGATTCATGTCGAGCAATTCAGGATCATACATGTTTTTACGAGAAAGATGCTTTTCAAAGAAGTTTAAACGATCTTCTTGTGAAGGATTTTCAAAAGGAATGATCTTGCCAAAACGACCTGGTTGTAGGAGCGCGTGGTCAATGTGATCTATTCTGTTAGTCGCCGCCAAGAATATTACTTGATGGTTTCCAGTATCAAGCTTCATGCTCGTTAAAAACTCTTCAAGAAGAGTGGTGTTATGATCGCGCTGTAAGTTAAGCAAATCAATTTCATCAATAAATACAATGCATGGTGCATATTTGCCCACCATATCAAGTACTTTTTTAATACCAACGAGTCGTAATTCGCTTGCTCGTATTTTAATAAAAGCACACTTCCTTTTGTGTTTCAGAACAATTTCGCCAGCAAGGGCTTCGGCAAAATGAGTTTTGCCTGTTCTGGTAGGGCCATAGAGTAAATAACCCTTTTCAATGGTAGTACCGGTTTTTTCAAAAATCTCAGGGTTGAGTAAATAGTTAATAACTGGTTGCAACTCTTTCTTTTGTTCTTCAAGGCCAGCAATATCATCAAACGTAAGGCGCGGAGCCGTATGTTCGATGGCGCTTGATAAGAAAAACTCATCGATGGCACTTACTTTTTGCTGTTTGTTTTGGAGGAATTCTTCAAGTTTAAAGAAGGTGCCTGGATTACTATTGAGACTTTTCCATCCATTAATACCCGCACCAGTGCGGTCAATGAGGGCAGCAAGTGTTACCGGAAAGGCAAGTATCTTTGTAAGAGGTTCAATGGCTGCATGAACATGGCCAAATAAACCCTTGCCAGTGCCAGGAAGTGTTTGGCTTTTCTGACTCTCAATATCAAAGAAGGATATCGGTTGAGTTCCCACTATGTTATCATCAATCACTTTCAGCCAACGCCATAAAAAGTTTCGTTGCGCAGGAGCTGCATCCGGCCGAGGAGGTAGCGGTTGATGGAAGGAGTTAACATCTGGTAGAGCAGATGGCGGAGCAGAGTTTCTTCGTGCGCCACGTCGAGTAGCTTGGAATCTACCGGCGGCATTATGCGGATTTTGACCCATAAAGCGAAGACGCGGAGCATCTTTGAAAAGATAGCGAGCAAAAAGAGCCAGAAATATACCCAGGCTTACCAGCTTGGTTTTTGGCCAAATGCCATAACGATCAAGAATGGCACCGAGCTTCTTGAGGGTTTTATTGGGTTTTGAATTTCCTATTTCGTTAAAAGAAAGTTCAAGCTGCTCAAATTGAAGGATTACTTCCTTGAAAAGTTCAACAATCTCCTTAGCGGTATATTCTTTTTCTGGCTGGTACGTGAACGAAAAAGGTACCATCTTTTTGAAGTCATCTTTTATAGCATTGCTTACGTAATTAATAAGCTGTTTACAGAAAGCGAGTCCGGCAATTATTGAACTTTTGTCCGATAGCGGATGCTGCTCATCGCCTACAATAAAAGTTATATTTTCTTCAAGGACAGTCTTGGCAGTCGATAAATGAGTAAGAAGCTGCGTTTTTTCTTTGCCATTAAGCTTAAGTCCATTGTTGCTCAGGACGAGCTTGAGGGATTCGATTTTAGAAAAGATAGCCGGAATCTGATACTGAACAACGTATGCTTGGAGCTGTTTAACCACCTGAGGATCAGACATAATGCGTTCAGCATCCTCTGGTGTTACCGCCGAATCACCTTGGGTGATGGCTTGTGGATGTAACGAAGAGGTTGATAGAGAAAAGAGAAGTAAAAAGGCTAAGCTTTTTTTGCATAAAAAAGAAAATTTCATAGAGATGTCCCCCCAGGTAGTCATAATTTCCAAAGCCCAATATTGCTCTTTGCACTTTGTTAGCAGCAGGCTACACTTAAAATAGTTTTTTGATTATAAAGTTGCTCAAAAAAAAATCAAAGAATAATTTAACATAAAAGATTTGATCGAAAAAATTTCAATGAGGAGGAATCATGGCTATACCAAAATGGGCGGGGGTTGCACTGCTCGGGTTTCTGGGTCTCGTGATCGGCGGCTATTTGTTTAAAAGTATGCATGCTAAACATTGCCCGTGTCCCCCAGCTTCCTTTTCCATCTCTCATCTCAAAGGGAAAAAGAACTTAATCGATATGGTGATTATAGGTTCAGGGCCATCAGGATTAAGCGCAGCCCTGTATGGTGCCCGGCTTGGCTACAACACCCTCATCATCAGTGGAAACGAGCCTGGCGGTCAATTAACAAAGACTACGTGGGTTGAAAATTGGCCTGGCAGCAAAAAAATTCTTGGGCAAAAAATTATTGAAGGTTTGAATAATCAAGCGAAAAGCTTTGGGGCCGAATATCTTTTTGATGTAGTAACTAACATTGACTTTACAACCTGGCCCTACGCCATTTCAACCGAAGAAGGGCGAACCATCTATGCCCAAACAATCGTTATTGCTACCGGTGCGGCTCCTAAAAAACTGGGGGTTGAAGGAGAGAGTGAATATTGGGGCAAAGGGGTAACCACCTGTGCTATCTGTGATGCGCCTTTTTACAAAGGGAAGAATGTGGTAGTCCTTGGCGGTGGAGACTCTGCCGCAGAGGAAGCGGGGCAGCTGGCAGCCTATGCCGGCAAAATAACCATCCTTGTTCGCAAATCAGCCATGAGGGCCTCTCATGCCATGCAAAAACATTTAAAGGCAATCCCTTCTCTTTCTATGATGTATGACGTAGATGTACAAAAAATAATAGGCGATGGCTCGACGGTAAAAGGGGTCGAAGTAAAAAATAATAAAACAGGAAAGATCTCTGTTGTACCAACCGAAGGTGTGTTTTTAGCCATAGGTCATGAACCCAATACCGCCATCTTTAAAGAACAGCTCGATCTTGATGCCAAAGGCTATATAAAACTTCACAATCGTTCACAAGAAACCTCCTTGCCAGGAGTTTTTGCAGCAGGTGATGTTGAAGATAGCCACTATCGTCAGGCCGGTGTTGCAGCAGGCCATGGCATCAGCGCGGCGCTTGATGCTTCAAACTTCCTAACCGAAATAGGTTTTAATAAACAAATTGCCCAGGAATTGACAACAAAAGGGGCATACTTTGACGATTTCTCCTATGAGAAAGTTGAAGTACCTCATCTTACCTCCCTCAATGATTTTAAAGAAAAAATCACTCCTTCTTCAGGAATAACCGTAGTTGATTTTTATGCTGACTATTGCCCATCCTGTATGCAAATGCTTCCCGTAGTAGACTCGGTTGCTGCAAAACTTGCAGGCCAGGTGAAATTCTACAAAGTTGATGTAAATCAAGAATCAGCCAAAGACCTTGTTCGATTCTTAACCATCCCCAAAGTTCCGTATCTTCTCATCCTAAAAAATGGCGAACGTGCGGCAGTGTACACCACAACACTGAGCCGGCCGGAACTCTATGCCGCCATCCAAGCGATTATGCAGCAGGGTGAGGGCCAGGAACAAGAGGGTGAAGAGGAAGATGACGAGGAAATCTACTAGGTATTCGCTTAAACTTAACTAAAAACTTTATATTTAAGGCGCGCATGGCTTAAAAACTGCGCGCCTTTTTGCTTTCTAAAATCTCGATCCAATCTTGTTATCGAAAAAATAATGCAAGAAAAAAATAAAAATTATTGCAAATAGAAAACATCAGCTGATATCCTATAAATAAGTTAAATATAAATAGAAGCATAAAAATGAGAGTTTTAGGGACGTGGCAATGGTCGGGGAAAGATTCATTACTTTTAAAAATGCACTGAAGATTATGTTGCCTTTGGTCGTCTTTTCGCTGTACGGAAACATGGCAGAAGATGGGGCGGGTAAATCGGTAAGAGATGACTTGAA
>JABCYS010000053.1 GCA_013290085.1 Candidatus Babelota bacterium | reverse complement strand
GGCCACAACTGAAAGAATTTTTTGCACGAGTGGTTGCCTACAAGTTCGGCAAAGCAGCAACTTCTACTCAACAAATGATGGCTGATGCGCACATGATTTCTACCGTGATTCAACAAACTATCCCGCAAGAAAAGGGGAATTGAACTTTGGCCTACTCCACCGCAACCCCAACAACCTCGCTGTACATCCACTGGCCGTTTTGTCCCTACAAATGCCACTTTTGTCCCTTTGTTGCCTATGCAGGGGTGGATCACTTAATGACGCGGTACCATGCCGCACTCACCAAAGAGATAAAACAGTTTGTCGAACAAGAATCGCCAAAAACTGAATTGTTCAAAAAAGATCCGCTGAAAACTATTTTTTTTGGCGGAGGAACGCCAAGTACCTACCCCGATGATCTCCTACTTGACATGTTCGGTATACTAGAAAGGTTATTCGTGGTGAATCGAGACACGGAGATCTCTCTTGAAGTGAATCCCGGCACGGTTCGACCCGAACAACTAGAGCTGTGGAAGCGGCTTGGTATTAACCGCCTGAGCATAGGGGTACAAAGTTTGAACAATGCAGTGTTGCGTAATTTAAATCGCCACCAATCAGCGCAGGATGTAGCTGCCGTTTTGCGAGATGCAAAGGATCTGATCCCCAATCTCTCTATCGACCTTATCATCGGCTTGCCCGGCATAAGCGAGCAGGAGTGGAAGGAGCTGGTGCGTGCGGTGGTACAGTGGCCCATCAAACATATTTCTATCTATTTTTTAACCATCCATGAAGGAACCGCATTATTCTTTCGCGTGAAAAAAAATGAAGTGGTTCTCCCACCCGATGAAGCGGTGGTTGATTTGTACATTTGGACGGTAGCGTTTTTAGCTGAGCATGGGTTTGAGCAGTATGAAATTTCTAATTTTGCCCGTGAGGGGTATTATGCGCGCCATAATCAAGTATACTGGGCACGGACGCCTTACAAGGCGTTTGGTGTAGGGGCGTGTTCATTTGATGGGGCGTTTCGCTATCAAAACAATAAAAATATTATGCAATACCTTGATGCCATGGAGCAGGGGCACGACAGTAATGACTTTACTGAGCAACTAACCGAAGAACAGGTTTTTTTAGAAAAGGTCATGCTGGGCTTGCGTCAGTCCACGGGAATTAAGACGTCCATGATTTTTGATTACAGTGCTCCGCACAAGAAAGAAAAAATAATGGGGGCAATTGAGGAGATGGAGCAGGTAGGGTACCTAAAAAGAATGGATGAGACCATTCGGCTAACGCCGCTTGGACTCGCCGTAGAAAATGAAGTGGTTGTTACGTTATCGCAGTAATTATTTTTGAATGTAGAAAGGTAAACATGGCAAAACATGTCGGAGTTAAACTTCCAGAAGATCTTATTGCCGTATTAAAAGCAGGAAAAACTGTCGGGGTGTTGGCAACTTTTTCTGAGAAGGGGCTTCCTCATACCACACCTATCCAGTGTGTTTATCCAAAAGGCCTTGAAAGTATTCTTATCACAATCCACAAAGATCATACCGGTTATCACAACATGGTCTGGCAAAAGAAAGTTATGATGTGCTTTATGGATGAGGGCAACGTGGCGTACAGTGTCCTGGGTCGTGCTGGCGTAGTCCGCGCACCGTCCTTGGTTCATCCACTCATGAACGTTGTTCGCATAGATATTATTGATATAAAAAGTGATCGTTCCGTGCTTACCCGTGTTGATATGGGTGTGCGTTGGAGCTACACATCACCAGATGCTGAAGAGCTCTCAACAAATCTACTGGGCGAGCTCCATGAGTTGGCAAAAGTACTCTAAATGTGCGTATACTTTTTAAGAAGTATGTTTTTTAAAAAAGGTAGGCTCATGAACTATAAAAAAAGTGTAGTACTGTTTTCCCTGCTCATAATCGGGTCGATGGTTAAGGGACAAGCGGCGAATGAAAAAGAGGTACTAGCTCCTCAAGATCAAGGCGCACAGCAGGTCCCACAACAAAAAGCTAAGCAAGAGGTGGTGGACTATGGTCCTGGTATCGACACGATCGATGTCGAAACGGGTGGCAACTGGTTGCAAAAGCGGGTGATTTGGGAAGATGCGCAACGGAAGTATGAAAAAATTCAAGACATTGAACATACTGTGCTTGAATCTCGTATTGCGTTGTTTGAAAAGAGAAGCGAAAGCGATAAAATCCTCAACCTTTTTTATACCAGCATAGGATTTGAGCAGGGGGAGTTGGATGAAATCATCGATACTTTGCTTGCTTCAATTGAAAAGTTGCATGAAGGTGGCCCGCTGACTGACAAAGAAAAAGAGATCCAAGCAAAACTCTATGAACATAAGCATGAGATCGAACAATTAAAAGCAGATATCAAATCCATGGTTGATCTTGATGCCGCGCTTGATGGTGCTGTTATGCAGCTGGTGAACCAAATAACCTTAGCAAATGATTATGTGCGACAAGCATGGCAAAAATTTAAGGATATTGGCCAAGAGTTAGATGACAGGAAGGCGAAAGAATATTATTTACAGATGGATGCTCTGTCCAAGAATGTTGAAGCTATCTCCGGCTACATACAAGGCGCCCTTAAAGAATATTTTAATAGCGTAACGAATAAACTTAATGAATATACGACATCTATCAAAGCTAAATTAGAAATCCTCAAAAAAAGTGATATCGACCTAAAAAATCAAGTCGCTGAGCTTGAGAAAGCCAAGCACAAAGAAGAGCCAAAAAAGGCCCCTGTTAAAAAAACCTGGCTTGATACCATCAGCGTGATTTGGCGCTATCCCCTATCCTTGATCATGCAGCTGTGGGGCTGGATAACCTCGCTCATCTGGGGCGTAAAAAAATAGGTGAAGTCTAAAATAGACTAGCTCTACAACTTGATCAAAAGAATAAAGTCTCTTGAATTCTTTTTCCCCGAAATGCTATCTCCTTTGAGAGATTTGAACCATTAAGGAGAAAAATGAAGAAACTATTCATGGGTTTGTTAGTTGTTGTTGCATCGGTTGTTTATGCGCAACAACCGAAACCTCGATCAAAGAGACCTGTTCCTACCATTACCCTCACCGAACCTGAAGGGGTCTCTTCTATCACCCTATCAAAGAGGCGGTATCCAACTATTACCATTACCAGTCACGAAGGCGTTTCTTATGTCACGCTCTTGAGCGACGATGGTCTACCTGTACAACTTCGCAAAGATCTTACTCTGCTTTCTGAGCCCATGATGGCAGCACTCAAATACGAACACATAATAAAAACGGATTTTTCTACCAATAACCTTGAAGTTTTTATTTCTGCCCTGGAAGACATTCGCAACTTCTATGCCACAAAAAATGACTTTCTTGCCGCAAATGAAAAACAGAGACAAGATATATTAAAAGGTTCTCCTGAAGCAAAGGTAGTAATTTTACCGGATGCAAGAGCAACTTTTACAAATTTGGAGCTGTTAGAGATATCTCTTAGAAAAAAGTTTGATCTAGATGAGTCCATTGTCGTTTTGCAAATAGGGGATTACTTTCTAGTCCCTGAGCTTCAAAAGACACTACCTTCAATTATAGCAGAAAAATTAACCGATCCGACAACCCTTGCCCGCTTTGCGCAACAAGATGTTTCTTTTTTAGATGAACTCAATGTTTTAAGTCAATTGCCGCAAGCATCACAGATCGCTAGAAATCTTTTAAATAATTCATATGGTTGGAACGCAGAGTTATCCTTCATTAAAACAATTATGACCATTCAGCATGGGCACCCCGTTGCAAGCGCGGCATTTTCCCCCGATGGTACTAAGGTTATTATTGCTCGTTACAATGGCTTTACCAAAATTGTTGATGCAACCACCGGCAGGCTTATTGCTAGCACTCCACAGGGGGGTGATGTTATAACCACAGCATTTTCCCCGGATAGAACTAAGATTGTTACTACTTTTAGTGACGGCTTTACTAACATTGTTGATGAGACCACTGGTAGGATTATTGCTTCCATTAGACATGATAGAAGGGTTAATACCGCAATATTTTCCCCTGATAGTACTAAGGTTGTTACTGCTTCTGCCGATGGCACTGCTAAAATTGTTGATGCAACCACCGGCAGGCTCATTGCTATCATTCAACATGATAGCTGGGTTAGTACGGCAGCATTTTCCCCTGATAGTACTAAAGTTGTGACTGCTTCTGGGGATGGTACTGCTAAAATTGTTAATGCAGCCACTGGTTCACTCATTGCTACCATTGAGAATGATAGCGGGGTTAGTACGGCAGCATTTTCCCCCGATGGCACTAAGGTTGTTACTACTTCTGCAGCTGGCACTGATACAATTAGTGATGCAACCACCGGCAGGATCATTGCTACCATTCAATCTGGTGACTATGGTAAAATTGCAGCATTTTCTCCCGATAGCACTAAAGTTGTTACGGGTTCTAGGGACAACACTGCAAAAATTGTTGATGCAACCACCGGTAGAATTATTGCTACCATTCAGCATGGTGACCATGTTATAACCGCAGCATTTTCTCCCGATAGCACTAAAGTTGTTACTGCTTCTGATGACGGCACTGCTAAAATTGTTAATGCAACCACTGGTAGAATTATTGCTACCATTCCGCATAAGTCCCGAGTTAATACCGCAGCATTTTCGCCGGATGGTACTAAGGTTGTTACTGGTTCTAGTGACAATACTGCTAAAATTACTGATGCAATTACCGGTAGGCTTATTGCTACCATTCGGCATGGAGAGCTTGTTTTAACGGCAGCATTTTCGCCGGATAGTACTAAGGTTATTACTGGTTCTGGTGATGACACTGCTAAAATTACCTCCTTTTTCCCAGAGGTTAACGAATTGCAACTTCCCCAAATGTTATTTGTTATCTTGCTCCGTCGTCTGGCATATGAGGGACATACGATTACTTTAGACAATCAACTGCTAAAAATTTGGAGAGGCTTTACCCATGAGCAACAAACATTCTTACGCGAAGCTTATCCCCCCGTCTTTGGCTCGCCTTTGGCAGTGGCCGATCTAACAAAACAAGAAAAGAAGCTCTTAAGAATTGCTCAAGGCTAACAACAGGAAAATCAGTATTTTGGCAAAGAAAAAAGTATTTATGCTAGCACCCGCTTAGCAGAAGTAATGCCAGCCGATGAGATGTTCTGGAAGCTCTCTCCACGTGAAGGCTTTTTACCCTGAATTCACAATTCGCTTTTCTCTCCCGATTCACATTGAAATACCTTGCAAATCTGGTAAATTGCAAGCCTGTATTTCTTTGAGATATACCGGGGTGGTGGAATTGGCAGACACGCAGCTTTGAGGTGGCTGTGGGAGAAATCCTGTAGGGGTTCGAGTCCCCTCCTCGGTACCAAAAAAATCTTTGTTAAAATAATTTTATGCAACGACTGCAAAGGGAGAAAGTCTTATGAATATTACCGGACGTCGCTTACTTTTTTCTAGTTTTTCATTATGGATGTTAGGTGCGGTGTTCGCACTCTATTATCTGTCACCACTGGTCATTCCAGGAGCACCAAAACCAATCAAATTTGGCATCGATTTGGTAGGGGGAACGTACATATCTCTTATTGTTGATACTGATAAAGCAATCGAAGACACGTTGTTTGAACGCGCTGAAAGTGTGAGAGAAGAACTTAAATCAGCAAAACTTGCTGTCCCTACCAAAGAAATGCGCTATGACAAAGAAAAAAAAGAAATGATTCTCTCGTTTGCTTCAACTCAAGATGCGCGTGAAGCCGCACAATTCTTACGTGACAGCCGCTCTTCAGTAAAAGCAACTCAAGCAGAAAATCTTGTCTCTCTTTCACTCTCATCTCAAGAACAAGCAGATATCAGACGCTGGGCAGTGGAAAGTAATATCCACGTACTGCAAAACCGTTTAGATAAATTTGCGGTGAGTGAAATCACCATCGCCGCACAGGGCGAAAAAAACATCATTGTTGAATTACCCAACATAGACGATCCAGAAAAAGCCAAAGCAATGATCGGTAAGGCAGCAGTTCTTGAATTTGTTTTGGTAAAAGCTGTTGGCATGTCGCCAGAAGATATTACTGAACAATTTGATGGCGCATTGCCTCATGACACGCGCATTGTGTCTGCAAAAACACGTCGCGGCTATGAAGAAGGGCGCATGTTTTACCTCGTTTCTCGCCATGCCGATGTCACCGGAAGATTATTGCGTGATGCTCGTCCAGAATTCGGCGAAATGGGTAAAGTTCTTGTAGGGTTTGAATTTTCACCAGAAGGGGGTAAGAAATTTTATGAACTTACCAGCCGTAATGTTGGTAAAACATTAGCCGTCGTTCTTGATAATGAAATTATTTCTGCTGCAACCATTCGTGAGGCTATTCGTAACCGCGGCAGCATATCTTCAGATACATTTACTGACCAAGAAGCTCGCGAGCTAGCTGACCTTCTTAAATCTGGTGCCTATGTTGCACCGGTAAAGTTTGATGAAGAACGTACGGTAGGTCCCTCACTTGGAGCGCAGGCTATTCGCCAAGGA
>JABCYS010000052.1 GCA_013290085.1 Candidatus Babelota bacterium | reverse complement strand
AGAGTATTTTGATACACCCGTGGCTCGTCTTGCAGCCTCTCTTCCTCTCCAAGTAATTCCAGCAGCTTCTGGCTATAAATTTACCATCACTGTTGAAGGTGGCGGTCAAAAAGGTCAGGCTGGTGCCGTGAGCGTAGGTCTTGCTCGCGCCTTAGTTGCAATCGATAACACCATAAGAACAACATTACGCCAACATGGCTTACTTACGGTTGATGCCCGTGTTAAAGAACGTAAAAAATACGGTCAAAAAGCTGCTCGTCGTAAATTCCAATTCGTGAAGCGTTAATATCGATTTAATATTTTGTACTGGCAACTAGGTACTAGCATGTGCTAGATTTGGGTGTTGCCTAAAAATCGAGGACGTAGCATGTGTAGTGTTGTTGGCTATATCGGTAAAAGTTTAAGTAAAGACTTCATCATGGAAGGTCTTTCACGTCTTGAATATCGTGGGTATGATTCGGCAGGGTTCTCCTGCATTAACCCAACTGATAATCGATTAGTATATTTAAAGTCGCAAGGCCGCCTGCAAAATTTAGCTGATAAATTTAAAGAACGCCCCCTGAATGGGTTTATTGCAGCGGGACATACCCGTTGGTCAACCCATGGCGCTCCCACAGAAAATAACGCACATCCGCAATTTGATTGTCACAAAACATTATCTATTGTTCATAACGGTATCATTGAAAACTATCATGACCTTAAAGAAGGATTAATGAGTGAAGGTCATGTTTTCCATTCAGAAACAGATACCGAAGTTGTTGCTCATTGTCTTGAGCGCAGTCTTGCTCTTAATAAAAATGTAAAAGCAGCATTTTTTGATTTGGTAAATAAGCTCGAAGGGGCCTATGCCTTTATTGTTATCATGCAAGATTATCCTGACCAAATGGTTGTGGTACGCAAGCGCTCACCGCTGTGTCTTGGTATAGGTGAGCAGGAAATGTTTGTAGCCTCTGATCCACTTGCCTTTGCCGGTAAAACAAAAAAGGTTGTTTTTCTTCCCGATAATACCTTTGCTATCGTGCAAAAAGATTCTTACACCGTTTATGATTTTGGTGGAAAGAAGTTATCAGTTGCTGTTGAAGATTTTAATGTTGAGTGGTCTAACAGCGAAACAATGGGCTTTGAGCATTTTATGCTTAAAGAAATCTACGAACAAAAAAGTGCCATTAATGCTACCGTGAACCTGTATAAAAACTTGGGTTCAAACATGAGCAAGCAGATGGGCCTTGCTCCTGACCAACTTAAAAATCTTGGGAATTTAAGCCTTATTGGTTGTGGTACGTCATGGCATGCGGCACGTATAGCGCAATTCTTTTTTGAAAAAATAAGCTTGTTGCCCACGCGCGTGTTATTAGCATCTGAGTTTCGTTACATGCCGTTCTTTTCTGAAAATAAAAGCCTCTATGTTACTATCTCTCAATCAGGTGAGACTGCTGATACCTTAGAAGCATTACGCATGGTTAATTCTCTTAATATTCCAACCGTCGCTTTAACCAATGTTCCATCAAGTACCATGGTTCGTGAAGCTGGCGGATTTTTATTAACCCAAGCGGGTCCTGAAGTTGCCGTAGCATCCACAAAAGCTTTTTCAACACAGTTGGCAGCACTTTATTGGCTTGCTCATCGTATTGCATTTGAAAAAGGTATCATTAATCAAAAGGGCATGCAGCTTGCAGAGGCTGATTTATTAGTTGCCTCAGAAGTTCTTGAAAACAGTATTGAGAATTATAAGCGTGATATCCTTAACGGCCTTGCCGCCAAATATGCGCAGTACAAAAAATCTATTTTTCTTGGCCGCCACATCAGCTACCCATTTGCCATGGAAGCAGCATTGAAATTGAAAGAAATTTCTTACATCTTTGCGCAATGTTACCCGGCAGGAGAACTTAAGCACGGGCCGATTGCGCTTATCGATGCAGATACGCCTATTTTTATGTTCTCGGTTCTCGATCCATTGATCTACCCAAAATTAGTGGCCAATGCTCAGGAAGTAAAAGCGCGCGGTGGTCACCTCGTAGTTTTTGCTTTTGAGGGACAGCGTGAATTAATTGCACTTGCTGACCAGGCATTTATCATTTCAAAAGTAAACCCGTTACTCGGTCCACTTGCTATGACCGGGTTAATGCAGTTTTTTGTGTATGCCATAGCAAAAGAGCTTGGCAGACCTATTGATAAACCACGCAACCTTGCAAAGTCGGTGACGGTTGAATAAATCAAAAAAAGGGAGAAGTAGATGGGAGCTCAAAAGAAAATTTTTGTTGCCTGTCCTACACCACGGGATATAAAAGAACTTCCCCGGATTGTCGACTATAACGACTATCAGTTTATATACCAAGATTATGTTACGGAAAATCTCGAGAGACTTATTTACGAAGATGGCTCTGAAGAAGGCAGGGTAGATGATATTCCTGCCATGATTGATGCGCTTATTGCTGAGTACTCAGATGGTTCGTTGGCAGGGATCATTAGCTCCGATGACTATCCCGGGATTAATATAGCCAGTGCTGTTGCACAACGCCTTGGTTTAGCAAGTCCATCGCCGGAGGTAATTTTACAGTGTCAGCACAAATATTATTCCCGCTGTTTGCAAAAAAAGTTTGTTCCCGAAGCAGTACCTCAATTTGCACTGCTTGATATGCATGCGCCTGCTCATACACAAAAGCCGGTTGACTATCCTTTCTTTCTCAAGCCAGTAAAGTCAGTGTTTTCCTGTTTTGCCCAATCAATTGCCTCGCCTGCTGATTTAGAACAGGCCTTTAAAAATAAGTTGCCGAACACTGATTTTTTTATTCCCTTTAATCAACTCCTCAAGCGTTATACCAATCTTGAACATGATGCGCACCACATGATATCTGAGGAACTCTTAGGCGGTCATCAGGTGACGGTAGAGGGATATGTCTTTAAAGGGGAGGTTGGATTTTTTGGGGTAGTGGATTCTGTTATGTTCCCCGGTACCATCTGTTTTCAGCGGTTTGAGTATCCTTCACAGCTGACCGATGCGGTGCAAGACCGTATGAAAGATATAGCGCGTCGGTGTATGAAGGGTATTGGGCTTGATAACGGCTTATTTAACATAGAAATGTTCTATAACCCTGCCGTTGATACCATTCATATTATTGAAATTAATCCACGCATGGCAGGACAATTTGCCGATCTGTATGAGAAAGTTGATGGCTCTAATTCATATGAAGCATTGGTTTCCATAGCGGTTGGTAAAAAGCCGGTGCTCAAGAAGAAAGAGGGAGAGTTCAAGGTTGCAGCAAGCTTTGTACTGCGAGAATTTGAAAATAAATGGGTAGAGAAAGTTCCTGATGCACAACAAATCAAAAAAGCGCATGAACAATTTCCTGAACTCCGTGTGGAGATCTTTGCAGAAGAAGGCAAACCTCTTTCCAGTACTTTGCAAGACGGCAAAAGCTATCGCTACGGCCTCATCCACTTAGGGGCCGATTCTTGGTCTGTTCTTGAAGAAAAATTCCAAAAATGTAAACAAATTCTTGAAGTTACCTTTCGCATTTAGCTATAGTACTAAGTAATTAGTAGTAATCAGCTTAAAGCGCGGAGAGTCAATGAAAAGAATTATGTTAAGTGTCTTAGCGGTATCATTCTTGTGTCTGAGTCCATTGAGAGCGGAAACAATGGATATAGATATGGGGATGGGCGAAACGCTAAAAAAAGAAGCACAAAAATCAAAATCTATGGATGTGCAAAAGGAAAACGTAAATATTAGTGCGCAACAAAAAGAAAAGTTAAAGAAGCAGGGCGAGTTAGAAGCGCAACTTTTTATGGCTGCGGCTGCGGGCTATGATGAAGATGCTAAGGATCTTCTTGAAAGACAAAAGGTAAATGTTAACGCCCAAGATGAAAACATGAATACCCCACTTCTTGTGGCAAAAGATTTGGATATGGTAAAGCTTTTGTTGGCACATGGCGCTGACATTAATGCTCAAAACAAGGATGGCATTGCTCGATTA
Organism: Candidatus Babelota bacterium; assembly: GCA_013290085.1. The sequence continues at coordinate 2,629 of JABCYS010000052.1, read as the reverse complement.
CACATCGATGTTTTTTTGGGGCATTTTGCTATAGCAGAGTATCTTTTGAACCAACAAATAAATGCGGATATTCAAACGAAGAATGGGGTAGCTCCACTTCATTTGGTTGTGCAAGTGCACTATTTTGGCGACCCGAATGCGACTTTTAACCAGATTAAAGAGGAGTCGGGAGCTAAAGCATCCACTGATGCAGATGCCATAGTTAAACTTCAAGTTTTTGCGGACCAACTGGTCAAACTTAAATCTTTTGTAATAGAGCACCTTCCGGGTGTTGGGGCAAGTGGAATTCTCGGTGGCGTAGTGGTTAAAAAACTAGTTACCGCGGCGGCTCTCTATGTACCCCCAGCAGCAGCTATGTCAGCTGGAGTGTTAGCAGGATTAGGTGTAGCTGATATGGCCTATAGAAATCTGATGTTGGGCAATATTTTGCAGAAAGCAAAAAACCCTAATATTCAAGATATAAATGGTTATACCCCCTTGCATACATTGGCAGCTGGTCCAGTATTAAGTCTTAAGATACGCCAAGGCGGAGTTGTTATGGCTGGTCAGTTGTTGGCAAAGGGAGCGGCACCAAGTCTTTTTATATTAAATAAGGATGGACAGACACCTTATGATATAGCAAAGAAATATGATCGGGTTGCTCTAGCAATTGTGTTAGAACCTGGAAATAAGTCAGTGCCAGACAGATTAAAAAACGCATTCGAACTGATTAAAGAAAGTACCCCGCGTCAATTTGAAAGAATAAAAAAATTGATAGAAACGTTCTGGCATGGCCTGTTCAACAAATAATCTAGATTTAACGAGCAGAACTTCGGAACAATGATTCAAGAGAAATACCAAGTCCAAACAAATGCTTGAAGTTCGGTTACTACCTTCTTTATGCTACCTGAAGTGGTTAGTGTTCCCGTAGTTAGGAGAGTCTCATGAAAAGAATAAAAATAAGTGTGGTCGTATTCTCGTTCTTATGGTCTGGCCTATTAATATCCCAAGAAATTGGCGAAGGGCGTATGGATATTGATATGGGTATGCAGGAATCGCTCAGGAGACAAAGAGCAGGATTGCCTCAACCCAAAGAAACAGAATCAAAAGAAGAGAGTGGAATGAGCGAATTTGAGAAAGCAATGAAATCACAGGAAAGACAGCTGGAGGGCCAGCTTTTTTCAGCAGCTGCAAAGGGTGATGATAAAACTGTAAAGGATCTTCTTAAAAAAGTAGGGCCAAATGTAAGAAATGCTAAAGGCAATACGCCGCTTCTTGTAGCAAAGGATTTGGCGATGGTAAAGCTTTTGGTTAAGAATGGTGCAGACGTAAATGCTCAAAATAAGGAAGGCCTAACTAGATTGCATAAGGATGTGCTACTGGGGAAGGTGTTTATTATAGGTTATCTTCTAAGCAATGGGGCAGATGTAAACCTTGCCTCTAATAAAGGGGTAACGCCCCTTCATCTTGCCACACTCATATCTTATTTTGCTGCAGGGACCCTAGGAAAAGCATTCCAAAGAGCAGGAGAGTTTGTAGTAGGAGGAAGTGCAGGAGGAGCAATAGGGGGGACAATATCCGCAGCATCGGGAACAGGAGCATTGGCAGGAGCAGGAATAGGAGAAGCAGCTGTTGCAGGAGCGGTAGGAGGGGGAGCAGTAGCAGGGGCGGTAGCAGGAGTAACATTGGGAGTAGCAATAACAGCGGTAACAATTGTTGATATTTCGATCAGGAAAGAAATAGTGACAATGCTATTGCTCAAAGGAGCTAATCCTAATGCCCAAGACGCAGACGGCAAGACACCCCTCCATACATTAGCTGCGGGACAAATAGTTAGAACAAAAGAGGATTTTCGTCATGCCGGTGTCTTTATGGCCAAGCAACTTATTCTTAACGGTGCAAGCCGTGATATAAAAAACAATAATGGAGAAATTCCTTATGATGTAGCAAAAGAATATAAGCGCATAGATTTATACGTTGTTTTAGATCCAAATTTGCCTCGACCTATCGAAGGAGCAATCAAGGGTGTTAAAAAAGGCGCTGAGGCAGCCGGAAGAGAAATTAAAAAGGGTGCTGAGGCCGTAGGAAGAGGGGTTAAAGAAGGAGCTGAAACAGTGGGAAGAGGTATAGAAAAAGGGGCTGAAGCAGTTGGAAGAGGTGTCAAGGCAGGATGGGAAGAATCTATGAAGGCTTTATCCGCTGACTAATAAATTTTCACAATATTTCGTTACTATGAACAAAAAAGAGGGCAATTAAATTTGCCCTCTTTGCTTTTAACCTAAATTTCTACTTCATCCATAGCGATTTTATCAGAACTGACCATTGTATTTTTCAAAAGCTTAATCGCATCAGTTCTATTTTTCCAAGCATTAGGATTGAGAGTGAGTATATTGATGCAGGTAAGGGTATCACGAATTTGTGAATCAGAAGCTAATGTTTCTTTTCGCTTCTCCTTCAAACTTTTTTCTGGTTCTTTTGCTTTTACTTCCGGCTTCTTCTCTTCTTCCTTATTTGCCTTGATGCTGTTTTTAAGCGCTCGCTCACTGCCATAAAACTGATTTACCCATTGCATCTGGGAAGGTGGTGGAAACTTTCTTTCTATCTCGATATCCGGTTCTATGCCGATTCCTTGTATGGTGGTGTCATTCGG
>JABCYS010000051.1 GCA_013290085.1 Candidatus Babelota bacterium | reverse complement strand
TGTTGTTATATCCTATAACCTTGTTGCCCGCCTTCTCAAAAAATATACGGCGACCCTTCTTTCTTTTGCCGCATTGATTATGCCCTTTTTTGCCGCTGCTTTCAGTTGGGTCTTGTTGGGTGAGCGTATTACGTGGCACTATTTCGCAGCAACGGGAGCGGTACTCATCGGTCTTTATATTTTTTACAATGAAGAACTTAAACAAGGCTACATTACTAAGCCTTAATCCTCTTTGCCGAATGCTTCGCGCAACTCTACCTTTGCTCGTTCAAGGCGCGCTTTTTTTGTTGGTGTAAGATTCTTCCCCGCACGGTTGATGTAATAGTTCAGCATGGACATGGCTGATTGAAACTTTGTTCCTTTGGTTGATGGGCTTTGCATCACGGCTTTTTTAAGGCCTTTTGCTATTTCTTTCGCAGACTTGGTGAAGATTCCTTCCGGTAATTTCATGGCAAAAGAGGTTTCCTGTACTTTCTTTACCCACATTTTTTTTCGAGGCTGTCGCGGCATCTTTGGCTCCTTTTTTTAAATTCTTCACTAAATACCTGTTTCATGATTAAAATGGAAAAATAAAACCCACTCTATAAAGAGGCAAATAATGAAAAGAAGATTAGTTTTGTTAGCTACTTTACTTGTATCTCAAGGTTATGCGCGTGTGCAAGAGATTTACCCTCCTTTACTTGATGCCGCTGGGCATGGTGATGAAGGAAAGGTTATTGAATTACTTGAGAGCGGCGTTCCAGTTAATACTAAAAATGATAATGGTGTAACGGCATTAATACTGGCGTCTGAATTAGGCAATACGGCGGTAGTAAGAACGTTGTTAAAATATGATGCTGATCCGAATATTGCCATTATTGGTTTACCTGCAACATGCACGGAAGAAGAGAGTCCTGATTTTCAAACCGTATGTGCATCTATACTTCCTGGTGGAATTCCGCCGTTTGTAAAACAAGAAAAATGGACGGCCTTACATTTTGCTGTTGATAGTGGAAAAAAAGATATAGCGTTGCTCCTTTTGAAAAAAGGAAAAGCGTTAGTTGATCCCAGAGATGCTCGTGGCAGAACACCTTTAATGATCGCTGCAAAAAATGGCGATCATGCTTTGGTAAAACTTTTGTTAAGACATGGGGCGCAGATAAATGCAAAGAGCGAGTCTGATAGATCAGCACTTTATTACGCTGTTGCATATGCAGATAAAACTGGTGATGGCGGTATAGAGGTTATTAAAGAGTTAAAAAACAATGGGGCTGTGATAGATGATGAAATTGTACGGACAGCAGAAAAAAGAGGAAATCCTAAAATAGCTGCGATCATAAGAACGCCACCGAACAACAAAACCATTAAGCAGGTACTTTCCTCCGAATAATCAATCCAACATTTTTGCATAGCTGAGCAGTCTTTTAAAAAGAGTAACACCACAAAAATGTGATGCTCATTTCCTATATATTTGGTATATGGCAAAGAAAGCATATGTTGATAGACTAAATGATAATTTAGTAGTTCGGATACTTTAAAAAAATGTGGCCGTACCATGAGAAAAAAATTAAGAAAACTCCTTTTCGTCATCATCGTTACGTGCATAGCACTCGCTTATGTTTTTCACCTCGATCATTATTTAACGCTCGAATCAATTAAGGCTAACAGAGTTCTTCTTAAATCATTTGTAGATCGTCATTATATTCCATCCGTTCTGTTATATTGCTTTGGCTACTTTCTTCTTATTGCGCTTTCTTTGCCCACGGGAGGCATACTGACTCTTTTGGGTGGGTTTTTATTTGGTACGCTGCCCGCAACACTCTATGTCATCATTAGTGCAACAACCGGCGCATGCATTTCATTTTTAACAACACGATTTTTTGTCGGTGATTCTATTGAAAAACAATACCCACGCTATGCGCAAAGAATAAATAGAGAAGTTTCTCGATATGGGTACAGTTATTTACTCGTGTTACGTTTAGTCACGATTGTTCCCTTTTTTCTTGTAAATATTTTAGCAGGCACCACCTCAGTTTCATTTTTGACTTTTTTATGGACAACGGCGGTAGGGATTATTCCTGCAACCATGATCATAGCTTTTGCCGGCCAACAGCTTGGTACGATTAATAGTTTTAGTGATATTTTTTCAAAAAACTTAATTATAGCTTTTGCATTGCTTGGCATTCTTGCTTTACTGCCAATGCTTTACCACCGATTTTTTAGAAAGAGGGTGTTATGAAATATTTATTGTTAACAGGATTACTTTGTGGTTTTTTAGGAGCTTTCGGAACTTCGGCTTCTCCTGTTGTAAAACAAGTGCTAGATAATGGCCTGGTTGTGCTGGTGCATCCGGTAGATACCATGCAAAAAGTTTCCGTGCAATTATGGTATAACGTAGGTTCAAAAGATGAGAAAACGGGGGAACGGGGACTTGCACATTTACTTGAGCATATGGTTTTTAAAGGGACTTCAAAACTGTCAGAAGCCGATATACCTGCGGTAACCCATAAGCTCTCTGGATCTTGTAATGCGCATACCACGGCCGACTATACCAACTATCATTTTGATCTTCCTGTTCAACATTGGTACGAGGCATTGCCAATGTTAGCTGACTGCATGAGCAATTGTACTTTTAAGCAAGATCTGCTCAATGCTGAATTTAAGGTTGTTATTCAAGAACTTAAAATGAGAAAGGACAACTCAACAAGCAGCTTGTTTGAAAAAATGTTTGGAGCCCTTTTTCCCGATCATCCGTATCATTATCCCGTCATTGGTTATAAGCAAGATTTATGGACTGTTACGAGCAAAAATCTCCATAATTTTTATAAAAAACATTATCTGCCAAATAATGCTGTGCTGGTGGTGGTTGGGAATGTTGATGCAAAAGATGTACTAGCTCGGGTTCAGAAAAACTTTGGATCAATTAAACCAGATAAGAATTATCGTAAGGAAAAGTTCTATAACAACCAGGACCTTGCTACGCAAGAAATAACTATCTATCGTGATATTAAAAGGCCGGAAATCTTTCTTGCCTACACTATTCCTGGCATTAAAGATAGAAATAATTATGCCCTAGATGTTTTACTCTATGTTTTGGGTTCGGGAAAAAGTTCACGGCTTAATAAAAAAATCGTTGAAGAACGACGGTTGGCAAATTGGATACAGGCGGTAACGGTTGATCAGTTTGAACATGACGTACTTCTTTTTATATTTGAGCCGCAGCGGCTTGAAGATACACAAACAATAGCAGATCTTATTCAAGAGGAACTGCGTGGTATTGCTCAAAATGGTTTTACCGAGCAGGAATTACGTAGTGCAGCCACACAAATTACCTCCGACTTTTATTCATTAATGGAAAGTAATTATAATCAGGCACATTTTATTGGTAAGTATTTTTTAGCGACTGGTGATGAGGATTATATTAATCACTACAATGTTGATGATGTATCATTACTCAATAAAGAAATTAAAACATTTGTTTTGCAACATTGTACTCCATTTCGTATGCATAAGGGTGCTGTATTACCATTCTCTGAGCAAGCTCGCGAGCAGTGGCAACAGATGCAACAATTTTCAGATGCAGAAGATACAAAATTTTTATCAGAACGGAAGAGACAGTCTGACGTGGAATGCGGGAAATATGTAAATGCCGTTAAACCACAAACTTCTTCGGCAGCTAAAATAAAAAAACCTGACACCTTCGCTTTAGCGAATGGTGTTTCAGTGCTTATGCAACAAAATGCAGTTGTTCCCAAAATAGAACTTATCCTTGAACTCAAAGCATCTGCTGCCTACGATCCTGCGGATCGTCAGGGGCTTTACCATATTCTTTGCTCAATGCTCTATGAGGGGACAGAGAAATATCCAGGAATAGCATTAGCGCAAGAATTGGATGAGCATGCCATTTCCTTATCTGTAGAACCAGGCTTTATCCGCATGAGTATGCTGTGTTCAAAATTTGAAAAAGGAGTGGAGTTATTGGCTGAGGTTTTGAATAATGCGTCTTTCGATAAGAAGGATTTAGAAAAGGTTAAGCAGAGGGAATATTCTACTTATCAACGTTTTCTCGATTCTCCTCTGGACATTGCACGTCAGCTAGCTAAAGAGAAGGTATACGGAGAACATCCGTACGGTTATTGTGCCCTTCCTGATGAAAAAGTGATCAATTCTGTTACTCGTGATGAGCTTATACATTGGTATCAAACTTTTATCAGTCCAGGAGGAGCTCGCATGGCGATAGTTGGTGATCTAACTGGCTATGATGTAAAGGGGATATTGGAAAAGTACCTTGGCACATGGCAAGGGCAGGAACCAGAGGACCTTGTATACCCAGAAATAGGCGCAACTGATCATGAAATTGTTGAATATCGCATGGAGCGCGATCAAATAGTGCTTAAATATGTGGGGCTTTCAGTGTCGCGCATGCACCCTGATTTTGATGCGTTACTTTTGTTTGACCAAATACTTTCTGGTGGCCTTAATTCTCGTTTGTTTAATTTACGCATGCGGTACGGCTTTTTTTATCGCTCCCATGGGTCTTTAACTGCCGGTTCAGGTCGACAACCAGGTATGGTGACCTTGGAAACTATTGTTTCTAAAGACCGAATGGCAGAAGCTGAATCTCTCTTAAATTCTCTCATAGATACTGTTGTGGATAGCGTGAAGGAAGAAGAGTTAGAAGAGGCCAAGCAGGTTGTTCTTAATTCGGTAATCGATGCCTATTCTACCAGTGGCTCTATAGCGGGAACGCTCCTCTTTTTAGGTCGCTATAAGTTCCCCTATGATTATTTTGTAGGTCTTCCTGCAAGGTTAAAGTCAGTGTCGCTTGCTCAAGTTAAAGAAGCTGCAAAAAAAGTATTACGTCGTGATAAAATGGCGGTGATTAAAGTTGGTCGTGTAGATTAAGAAAGTTACGTATGATCCTTATTGGTTTTTTATATTTAGTTTGTGCAAGTACCTTTACCATTTCCAAAGCTGCGCTCTCCTATGTTGCGCCACTTTTCTTTACCGGGTCTCGCATGGTTTTAGCCGGCATTATTTTGCTGAGCTATCATTATATTAACAATGGCCGTAAGTTTTCTTTACAAAAACGGCATCTTTTTTTATTCGCTCAGATCATTCTTTTTTATATCTACTTTGCCTATGTTTTTGACATTCTAGCGCTTAAACATCTTACTTCCGCCAAAGCGTGCTTGCTCTATTCTCTTTCCCCGTTCCTCTCAGCATTGTTTTCCTACTTTTGGTTTTCAGAAATTATGACACCAAGAAAATGGGTAGGGTTAATCATAGGGTTTGCTGGGTTTTTACCAGTATTGTTGGCTCCGAATGCTGAAGAGAAGGTTGCTGGCACGTTTCTTTCTTGGCCAGAGCTTGTGATGGTTGGTGCTGTCTTTTCCTCTGTATACGGTTGGATTTTGATTCGCCAGCTGGTAAAAGAGCATGATTACTCTGCGCCACTTATTAATGGAGTAGGTATGTTTGGCGGTGGGATTCTGGCTTTTATCACTTCATTTTTTTATGAGGGGTGGCAACCATTGCCAGTGATGGATACGACTTATTTTATGTATTACACGGTACTCATAGTTATTGTTGCCAACATTGTGTTTTCAAATCTTTATACGGTACTTCTTCGGAAGTATACGGCAACGCTCCTTTCTTTCGCTGGTTTTACAGCACCGCTTTTTGCTGCGCTTCTTGGTTGGGGCTTTTTGGGTGAGACGATTAACTGGGAATTTTTTGCAACAACCGGGTTAGTCTTGGTAGGGTTGTATCTTTTTTATCAGGAAGAACTCAAGCAAGGATATGTTGCGCGATAGTATTACAACTCTGTATATTTCACCGCTCGTCCCTTAACCTTAGAAATCGGATACTTTTTAGCCGTAAGCTTAATTTTCCTTTTGACCACTGTTGCTATATCAATGCCTGTTTGGTTAGCAAAGGCAAGCGTGACCATAATAATATCGGCAACTTCTTGCTCTACCTCATCACGCTTTTTTTCGATGGTCTTTCTTGATTCTTTTGAATCTTGCCACAAAAAAAGTTCCATGAGTTCTGCTGCTTCAGCAGCAACCGCCATGCTCAAATTTTTAGGACTGTGAAATTGGTCCCACTCACGAGCTGTTACAAATTTAGCCATTGCATCTTTAAGATCTTGAATGGTTGTTTTTGCATCGTTCATTTTTTTCTCCCCATCCTTTGCTTTTGTGCTACCTCATCGATACGAGCCGCTAGAATAAAATCGTTTTCTGACAATCCGTTAATGGCATGGGTGTAGATTTCGAGGATGACACTGTTGAAAAAGATCTCGATGTTTGGATGATGTTGCTCTTCTTCCGCTATGGTTGCCACTGAATTTACAAAGGTGATTGAGTCTTGAAAGCTTTTGAATACAAATTGTCGTAAGAGCTTATGGGTTCCACTGCGCTTCACTTCCCAATGAGGAACTGCCTGCGCATACTCATTCTCTTCTTCTTGAGTAAGGGGTGTTACCTTTCCTTCGCAGGGTAGGCACTTCTTTTTTCTGAGCTCTTCTGCCTTATCTTCAGGGGTTTGCCCGGGTTCGATAAGGGGTAGGGTTTGTGGCGGCACGGTTCGGTCTCCTGCATGTAGGGTGGTGGTTAGGATAAGAAAGGTTGCTAGAACTCTCATTAATACTCCTTTGTTTTTTACATTTTTAATGCTTTTAG
>JABCYS010000050.1 GCA_013290085.1 Candidatus Babelota bacterium | reverse complement strand
CAAAAAAACAACGTCGTCTTATTTTTTGGTTTTACGGCTCACTTTTAATCATTGTTACCGCACTCGTCATCCTCACGTATTTTCTTCTCTTTCGCATGAGGCAGGCACACTCCCTTGTTGAAAGCCTGAGTGAACTTAAAAAGAATGCTTCTCTTTTTGACGAATATGTTGCTCAAAAAAAAGAACTCCAGAAAAATAAGGTTGTTTTGGAAGAACAGCTCAACACCCTTCGCTCATTCAACCATCATGTTGAATTATCCCACGGCTTGCTTGCTACCCTTGCCACCATCACCCCACCAACCATCCGCCTTTCATCCATACAAGGCGAACCGGGAAAAAATATTATTATTGAAGGCGTTGCCCTTCATGCTCAAGCAGTAACCACTTTTTTACAGCAGCTCAACAATAATCAGCTGATGACCGGCATGAAATTGGCCTACGTAACACCGTGTGAGGAAAAGTCTCCGCAAGGAAAACCGTTACTCCAATTTAAATTTGAAGGTGAGTGGAAGTTCAACAATGACATCAACTTTGAAGATTGATCATGCCTCGCATACACCAACTCCCGCCCCATGAAGCTCATAAAATCGCCGCTGGCGAAGTGGTCGACCGTCCGGCAAATGTTGTTAAGGAGTTAGTTGAGAATGCGCTTGATGCTCAAGCAACTCAGATAACTCTGTATATTGAAGAAGCGGGGAAAAAACTTATTCGCATTGTTGATAATGGCCATGGCATGGATGCTGAAGATGCAAAATTGTGCTTTGGCCATCATGCTACCAGCAAAATACGCTCGGTCGATGACCTTCAGTCCATCAGCACCTTTGGTTTTCGCGGCGAAGCACTTTCAAGTATCGCCGCGGTCAGCGAAGTTACCCTTATAACTAAAGAGCCGACCGCAGAAGAAGGAATTAAGATTAGGATTGGCTCGAGCAGGATGGAACCGGAAACGTTCGTTTCGAGTAATCCTGGCACTGATATCAGCATAGAAAATCTTTTTTTTAATGTGCCGGCGCGTAAGAAGTTTTTAAAAACGAATGATACGGAGTGGCGGCAAATTGTTCTGTTGTTCCAGGCATTTTGTTTAGATTACTGGTCAGTAAGTTTTAAATTATTTCATAATGATCAGCTTATTCATAACTGTCCGGCCACCACTGATCTTTCTTCACGTATTGCCCAGCTATGGGATCATACGTTTTCAACCGCCATGCTTCCGTTGTCTGCTGAGAAAAATGGTATTGCTATCAGCGGCGCTGTTTCTCATCATCACTACGTGCGGTATGACCGTAACCAAATGTTTTTCTTTGTTAACAAACGCTGGATAAAAAACCAACATCTTTCCCGTGCCTTGGTCAAGGGGTATATGAATGTGTTGCCACCCGCTCGCTATCCAGCCGCTTTTATTTTTATAACCGTTCCTCCGCAGGAAGTGGATATCAATATTCATCCACGCAAGGAGGAAGCACAATTTCTCCACCCGCGCATGGTTGAACTGCTTATGCAAGAGGCGGTTAAAAAAACTTTGGAAAATAACGTAACCCAAAAAATAAATCGCCCAGAACATTCAACCACTACTTTCGATTTTGATGCGCCGGTGTTTCATGAGCCGGGTAACACCGCTCATGGTATGCATCAACCGCCCTCCATGAATCCAACACCAGCTCCGTATTCAACGTCCCGTGGTAGTTCATCGTTCATGCAATCGAAACAGCCTCGACACGCTGAGCGTACCAGACAAGAGATCGCTCTTTCTTTTACCCAACCACCACCCCACAATCCGCCGCTCGAAAAAAAAGAAGTTAAAGAAAATTTTTTTACCTCACTATCGTCACAGACAACCTTGCTGCCCAAGGAAACTTCCTCTTTGGAAGCTGAACAATACACCATTGTTGGACAACTGCATAAAACCTACATAGCACTTGAGCACCCTGAAGGACTTTATTTGGTGGACCAGCATGCCGCTCATGAGCGTATTTTATACGAACAGTTTCGGCAACGGTTTCACACGGTGGCCGCAACGCAGCTCCTGTTCCCCATCATTATCACGTTAAACAAGGATGATATTGCAACGCTCACCCCTTACCTTTCTTTTATTGCAGAACAGGGAATCGGCATAGAACTTTTTGGTGAGCAGCAGGTTAAAATCCATGCAACGCCAATTCTTATTAAAGACATTCCTCTGGACGAACTTCTGCACACTGTTATTGGTTGGATTAATGAGGCTCGCGGCATGGAATCTGCTGAATTAAGAAAACTGCTTACAGAAAAACTCCATGCGCAAATGGCCTGTAAGGCAGCGGTAAAGGCGGGCGATGTTTTAACGCTGCAGGCCATGGAAGAGTTGTTACATAATTTACAAAAAACTGCCAACCGTTTTAGCTGTCCCCATGGACGGCCAACTGGTTGGCTGATCACTACGCATGAAATTGAAAAAAAGTTTAAAAGGAAGATTTAGTATTTAATCGGTGTGCGTTGGTAATTTTTAGCATCAAACAAATAGTATTCAAGTCTATCAATGGTACGTTCTAATTTTCTTTTGGTCGCTTTATTATCAGTAGCTTGTATCTCTTGTTCTAGATCAGAAATTTTTTTGAGAATGTTGGATTCAACTTGTAACCAATGACCGTTTCGCGCTAGCTCTGCTAAGTTAAGTTCTCGAGCCACCTTGTCATGTTCCCAGTACCAAGGGTAGGACGATTTACCCAAGCCCCACTCACGGCCTTTCCAGAAAAAGGTATCAGATCCCCACCAATAACCACCCCACCAGCCTTTCTGATCTTTCCAGCGGTCGGTGTAGGAACTCATTTTTCCACCACCAATAGTTATTGGTTTTATCTTCATTGGGTGTTGGCTTTGTTTAAAGAGCAAGAATCCTGCAACAAGCAGCACACCAAAACCTACAATCCATAATGGTTGTACGTGCTTAAGGATTTTGTTATCTATTTCTTTCTTCACGCTCTCTACCATAAGTAGTACGCCCGCACCCACTGACTGTAGATGCGAGGCAATTTTAAAGTTTTTTTTACGTACTACTCTCTTCATTACTACTACCTTTTTTACTCTGCGTTATTCTCCGTAAGCTTCTTGTCTTTGTTGAGCAAGACTACGATCTTTTTCATAAGTGTGAATTTTCTTTTGTAGCTTTCTGATATTACCGCGATAACGAGCTCGTTCTGCTGTACTTTCTGCAGCATCTAATCGCTCCTGCAAGTCATCAACTTGACCCTGAAGGTCATCAATTTCATCATTTAATCTATTAATAATGGCTCTCCAATTACGATTTTCAGCATAGGTAGGAAAACCCCAGGTAATGTAGGGTACGGTATCCCAATAATAGGGCCACCAATAACCACCATACCAGTGTCTACGTCCCCAACCACCACGGCCCCAACCGCGACCGCCACGACCGCCTCTGCCGCCGTGCCAGCCACGACCACCATGACCACCGCCATGTCCTCCGCCGTGACCACCACCACGTGCTTCAGCTAGTTCAGGCATGCTAAGTGCCAGCAATCCGAGTACAATTATTACTAAATTCTTCAATAATTTCTTCATTCTATCTCCACAAATATTATTTATTTACAAAATTAACTTATAATAACTTTACTAATAGTAATTATTTAAAGTCAACAGTTGGGGGGGGAAAGTATCTAAGATAGAGAGTTTTTTGGGGTTTTCTCAGGAATTTTCTTGAAGACGGCGATAGACAAAGATTTGGGCAAGCATCGTTGCTGGCATAGTAAGAAGTGTTCCTACCGTGAAAAGTGCATAGCCCAGAAGGTTTATGACAAGAATAAGCGACCAAAAACCAAGGAGTTTCCACCGAGCGCCTTTCGTAACTTGAGCGCTTACCCGCAACGCCTCAAGGGACCCTATTCTTTTATCCACTACTGCTTGGTAGGCAAACCCAAATTGAACGGCCCAGATTAAGCCGGGAATGACAAGCAGTATTAACCCGAGAGTAACAATACTTTTATAGATTATGTTGAGCAATATCATGTTAAGCACAACGAGTGGCCACAGGGAAACAAGCGACTGAAAACGCCCTCTTCCTTTATCATAAATTTCTAAGCCAACCCGAATAAGTCCGCACACAAAAATAGTATCAATGAGCGCAAGAAGCATGCTTGCTAAAAAGATCTTCGTACCGTACAAAAGATCAAAACAGTCGTGGAGCGTGTACATGCCATGGCCATAAAAAAATGACTGGGTAATAACTTTATAGGTTGGAACAAATCCATAAAAAAGGATCCAAAAAAGAGCTAGGCCTATACCCCAAAATAGAGACCGTAGTAGCTGGATGGTGAAAAGGACGGGTATGTTAGTAAAAGTAGATAAAAAGCCAAACCTAAGGGCCTGTACTATAGAAAAATTTTTTTTCATTCATTTTCTCCGGAAAGGACAGATAAACCTTCTTAATATTGAACATAGTAAAAAAAGAAGGATAAAAACAATATTCGCTCATTTTAAATAAGGTATTTATGCCTCAGTCAGCAGTTGCACCTCTTGTTGTCACCATTATAATGGACCATATACATACTATATCCGCGGGAAATAGACGCTTTGGAGGTTTTCATGTCTAAAAAATCATTATTTATACTTTTTATCGTACTCAGTGCTGGCATTAGTATACCCGTACAATGTGGCAAAGATGAGACTAAGCCCAGTTCACCTGATGCAGTTGATAGATTTAGGAAAGCACAGAAAAAGGGCGAAGCCGTGAGACAAGTGATGTGTGGCAGCGTAAACCCTAATTTAAGAGATGAGGACGGACAAACTCCCTTGTTTTTTGCAGCGCTAGGTTTCCCAAGGCTAGTAAAGCCGCTGCTTGACGCAGGCTCAGATGCGAATATTCAAGATAACTACGGCTACACACCCTTGATCTCTCTACTAGAAACCATCCATTCAAAAAACTTAGCGATGCCAATGTCCCCATCCGAACTCCAATTGTATCAAGTCGCAGCAATAGCATTAATTAACAAAACTGCAGATATTAATGTAACAAGTAAGGAAGGCATGACCCCTTTGGGGTATGCAGCCACCATATATCCCAAGTTAATAAAATTAATGATAGCTAAAGGCGCAAATATCAATGCCCAAAATAATAAGGGCTTCACTCCCTTGCTAACCGCAATTTTAAAGAACCATGTAGCAATCATTGGTCCATTGATCGTCGCGGGAGCAGATACCAATGCCGGAAGATGTATCCTTGGCAAAACTCCTTTGACAGCCGCAGCTATGAATAAGAATCCAGCAATAATTGATACGTTAATCGCTGCTGGCGCAGATCCAGCAAATGTTACAACTATGGATGGCAGAACATCGTGGCATCTGGGAACACCACCACGTTATACGGGTCCAGCGACACACTCTCCCTTTTATTATGAATATGAAATAGCCAACCATGCAGCTTGCATTGATCAATTACTCGATCAAACAATTGACCGTGTTATTAACGCGTGAAATGAAAATTGGCGCCACGCCAGGCCAATAGCAAAACATAAATTTTCATCTTTTCTTGAGCTCATTATGAGAGAAGCTTTGCATATTTCTGACGCCATAAAAATACTACGGCCTATCTTAATCCAGAAAACACATTCGCATAAGAAGTAGTCATATTGACTTTTTTTATTCCAAAATTTTAGGATACAAAAATGTATAGGACTCATTACACTCAAAAAAAGGATGTCTATGGCCATAAAACTAAACAAAGCTGGTTTTGAACGCGCTAAGAAGGTTATTACCAATGGTCTTGAAATTATTCATCAAAGTAACTGGGAAGCTGAAAAGCCAACCGACAATGATAAAGATCTTTTTATAGAAACTCACACACTCAATGAATATGGCGAATGGTTTTTGGGGATCAACACTGATGCTGGCACTGAAGACCTATCGCGCTATGTTTATCCCTGGGGTGATTTTAAGGTCCTTCACGTAAGCGCACTAAAAAGCGCTGAGCAAAAGGGCACAGAAGAAATCAAACAGGCTGCACGCTCCTTGTTTGGGATGATCAAGAAAAAATAAATCACCACATTGATAAGAAGAAAAAGGGCCGCGACAAAATCACGGCCCTTTTTCATTTTCTTAACTTTCGGATACGCAATTATCCAATCCCTTATTCCGCTGCTTTCTTAAACAAATTTGATGAAAAGTGATAGGCAATTATTACAACCAAAATCATGCTGCCAAAACCCAAAAAGACATCAATGTTCAAATAGTCGGCAACAAATAATGCGCGTGCCGCTGAAACTGCGTGAGCAAGTGGATTAAAAAGAGCAACCTTTTGCAACCAGTTTGGCGCTAGGGTAAGCGGCAAAGTGATACCGGCAAGAAGTTGAAGTGGAAGCAGGAAGAAGTTTAGAAATGGTGCAAGCGCATCTTCACTTTGCAAGATCATGGCCACTGAATACGAAGTAACTGATATAGAAAAGCCAATCAATACAATTAAAAGAAAAGAGAGCGCAACACCAGCCAGAGGTACGGTGAGACCAAGCACCCAAGCAAGAACCATTAAAAAAGTAACTTGCACAAGAAGTATCACCACATCACGTAACGATCGGCCCAAAAGCAGCGCAACACGATTAATGGGAGTAACTCGAAAACGTTCAATAACACCAGCACGGATATCATCAATCAGGCCAAAGCCCACGAATGCTGTTCCGTACAATGCGATCATCACTAAAAGTCCTGGCGTATAAATAGCCAGAGAACTGCCCATGCCAAATCCTTGGACTGAAGTTAGTTTTTCAAGCAATGGTGCAAATAACAACAAAAGGCAGA
>JABCYS010000049.1 GCA_013290085.1 Candidatus Babelota bacterium | reverse complement strand
TTTGCAATGCCCGATCCTAAAAAACTTCCCGAACCGATAGCGATCAATGATTGAATAATTTGGAAACCTGCCCCTTGCGGATCATCCCACGGATTTAAAAAGGTTAAAATACGTTTGAGGCGGTAGGGGAAAAAATAAATAAGCCCTATAAGTGCTGGGATGATGAGTGAGAAGGTAAGGAGTAAATGTTTTGCGCGAAACTGTGCGATAAACAATAACATGAAGACCGTTGTGCTGAGCGTAACGGTAAGCCCAAAATCCGGTTGTTTAAGGAGCACGGCACACGTAAGTCCTATGATGGTCAAAAAAGGAAGGTAACCATGAATAAATGAAGCGGACTGGCGACCCTTTTTTGTTAAAAAATAGGCTACGTAAACAATCAGCGCAATTTTGAGAAGTTCACTTGGCTGTAACGTGAAGCCAAAAAAATTGAGCCAACGACTTGATCCGTGTATTCGTACCGCAAGAGATGGTATGAGGGTGAGCGACGTTAAAAAAAGCGAGCCCAGAAAAAAATACGGGCTCGCTCTTTTTATAAACTCAAGTGAAACAAAACGCATGATAATCATGGCGACTACACCGAGAAACAGACCGATAAGTTGCTTTTTAACAAAGTAGGTTGCACTGCCAAGCTTTTCCAAAGCATAGACCGAACTTGATGAGTAGATGAAAAGAAGGCCAATGATTAAAAGTGCTCCAACAAGTGCCAGAAGTACTTTAAGGTCTGCACGTATTCTTTCTCGAGCTAGGTACATAAAACCTCACGCGTCTGATAATTAAACCTTATGTTAATCAAGCACTGGGGCTTCTGGATCTGTGGGTGATAGTGGAGCGGGTGACACTGGAGTGGTAGCTACAGGGGCGGTAATGCTTGAACTTTGGCCAGCTTCATGACGTGGCACAATCACTTCTTCTGGATCTGAATTTTGTGGAGAAGCGGTATCTACCGGGGCGCCGACGCCTGAACCTTGGTTAGCTGAGCGTGGTGTTTGTCCTGAATCAGTATCTGATGAGTAGCCATCGGCTAAATCTTGGCTTGTCCCGCGAGAGAGTACCGTCGGTTTAGCAAAGGGGAAGGATTGTTTTAAAGTTTGTACGTCTTTTGTTAAACGATTAAGTTGCCATGCCACAAAGGCAGTAAGAGCAATCGGTGTTAAAACGAGGATTCCATGAGCGACACTTGCTAAGGCACCTGCTTTTTTTGTTTGCTTTTCTTTGCAAAAGAGCTGAGAGGGAACGAATAAGAAGAGTAGCGCAAGAGAGAGGGGTGAAAATTTCATAGATACTCCTTGATTTTTGATATGTTTTTATAAACAGTTCTACCTTGTACCACGTCTTTTAAAATTTTTGAATTAAAAAAAACGTAGGAAGTCGGCATTTGTAATATTTTTAAATTTTTCTGGATCTTCAAAGACTTCTGTATTTAACGAGTGAGTTGATAGGAAGTAACTAACTCTTTAAACCGCTTACCCCGTTCCTGATAGTTGCTGAAAAGATCATAGCTTGATCCGGCAGGGGAGAACAAAATTTGGTCACCGGATTTTGCGTTTACCACGGCTGACTGCAATGCCGGCTCAAGATGGTCAAAACGGTGACACGTCATGTTGGCCGCCATACCAGCTTTGTGGAGTTCGGCAGCCTCCTGACCAAAACAAAAAACTTCAGAAACTTTGTTGCGTATTTGGGTGAATAAGAAAGATCGATCCACGCCCTTACTCAATCCGCCGAGTAACAGTAAAACAGGTTTGCCTTGAAGTTTGTCAATGGCTGCGAGTGTTGATTGGGTGATGGTAGATTTGGAATCATTATAAAAATCTACACCGTTGATGGTGGCAACTTTTTCAAGACGATGTTCTTGGAGTGCAAAGGTGGAGCTGGTGCCACTGAGTTGTTCAGCAGGTATGTCGAGCGTGAGAAGTACGCCTAATACTGCAAGAATATTTTGTTGGTAGGTGATGGTGGGTAAATTTTTGAGTTCAATTATTTTTTGTGCATGATGATTTTTAAGAACAACCCATTCATGGTCGATGGATAAAAGTTTATCGTTGGGCAATAACTTTTTTTGTTCATGTTCATGCAACGGATGCGCTGTAAAAAAAATTCTGTTCGCACGGAGCTCTGGCGATAAAAGGTCGATGATCTCAAAGGGAAGCACCGCATAATCAGTTGCCTTCTGATGAAGGAGCATCGTCTGCTTGGCGGAAAAATAATCGGCCATCGTTGTGTGCCGGTCCAGATGATTAGGAAAAAAGTTAGTCCACAGTGCTACGTGTGGGGCAAAAAATTTACTCAACTCTAATTGGAAACTGGAAACTTCAAGCACCGCATAATCATACACCTGCCCATCATGGAGCAGGTCAAGCATGCCAACGCCTATGTTGCCCCCCACACAAATGTTGTAGCCAACATGCTCAAGTACATGAGCGAGCAAACTGGTTGAGGTTGTTTTGCCCACTGTGCCGGTAATGGCAATAATGGGAGATTTAAAGCTCGCCGCAAAAAGGTCCAGCTCTGAAATAAATTTTGAAGAAAACTGTAGGTAGGGCCGCAGGTCAATGCCGGGGCTTGGCACGATAAAGTCATGGTCATGAAGGAAAGCTTCAAGGTGGTCCGGTTGATAATGACGGGCTTGGTACTTAGTGAGTAGTTCCTGCTCGGCATTGTTCAGTGCACGCTTGTCAAAAACCGCTAAGGAGCTAACGGGGTGGTGCCGTAACGCTTTGAGTGCTGCTTTGCCGACAACACCAAACCCCCAAATTCCTATTCGTTTATTCTTTAAATCAAGAGCTTCCATTTTGAGCTTCCATTTTGCACTAAAAGAAAAATTCCCTATACTTGAAAATCATTAATCAGAAAAGCAAAAAAAGCAATCTCATTAAAGGGGTGCGCATGTCAGATAAGGTGCCTACCGGTAATCAGCCAGTCAGTTATAAAGATACTCTTAATCTACCCCATACCGATTTTCCTATTCGACCTAGTCCCAAAGAAGATGACCCTGCGCTGCTCAAGCGTTGGGCAGAAGAATCACTCTACGATAAGGCAACTGACCTCAACTCTGGCCAAGAAAAATTTATTTTGCATGACGGTCCCCCGTATGCAAACGGCAACATCCACCTCGGTCATGCCTACAATAAGATTATCAAAGACATTATCACCAAAGCTCAGCGCATGGGCGGCAAACAAGTGCCGGTCATACCAGGCTGGGATTGTCATGGTCTTCCTATCGAACTTAAAGTTTCTCAAGAACAACCCGGTCTTTCACCAGAGGAACTCAAAAAAGCATGTCGTACCTACGCACGTCATTGGATTAATATCCAGCGTGCAGAGTTTAAAAAACTAGGCGTTGTCATGGACTGGGATCATCCCTATGAGACCATGGATCCCCACTACGAAGCTTCTATCTTACGAGCATTCGGGTCATTCATTAATCAGGGGTATATCGAGCGCAAAAATAAAACAGTACCCTGGTGTTTTTCCTGCCAGACAGTTCTTGCGTCGGCAGAAATTGAGTACCACGATTGCAAAGATCCATCTATCTTCGTTCTTTTCCCATGGCAGTATGGAAAAATAGAATCCCTTAAAGCTATCGCAGGCAAGCCGATCAACCTTCTTGTCTGGACAACAACACCATGGACGTTGCCGCTCAACCGTGCAGTCTTTATCCACCCCAAGGCGAGCTACTCTGTACTTGATATCAACGGAAAGTTGGTGGCGGTTGGCGCAGCACTGGCCGACAAAATATGCCAAGCCATGGGAGTGGAAAAAAAGGTAGTAGCTGAACTGAATTCAGAAGATTTTAAAAATACCTATGCGCAAGCACCGTACCATGACAAACTCGTGCCGGTACTTGCCGATCATTTCGTTTCCCTCGACGATGGTACAGCCTTTGTCCACAGTGCACCGGGTTGTGGGCCCGAGGATTATGAAATGGGTGTGCGGTATGGTTTGGAAATTTTCTCGCCCCTCAGCCCTGATGGAAAATATACTCCTGGCATCAAACCAACAGCGTTAGAAGGCATGTCGATTATCGATGGCCAAATTTGGGTGCTCAAAAATCTTACCGAGCGCGGGCTCTTGCTCTATAAAACTAACATTAAACACTCCTATCCCCATTGTTGGCGTTGCCACAACGGACTCATGTTCCGCGCAACGCGCCAGTGGTTTTGTAATTTGGCGAAGCATGGGTTGCGTGAAAAAGCACTTGCGGCAATTGAGAACGTAAATTTTATTCCAGAACGTTCTTCAAATTTTTTAAAAGCAACCGTTCAAAGTAGGTTGGAATGGTGCTTGTCTCGTCAGCGCATTTGGGGTGTTCCAATACCTGCCTTGGTTTGCAAAAATGGCGATGGCTATTTTATCGATACAGCGTTGATAGAAAAAATTGCTGCCGGTGTTGAGAAAGAGGGTGTTGAATATTGGGATCGTGTTTCCATGAGTGAACTCAAACCGGCCGATCTTCTTTGTTCTGTCTGTGGATCATCAGACTTTGTAAAAGAAACAGACATCCTTGATGTGTGGTTTGATTCAGGGGTGAGTCATTACGCCGTGCTCCGTCAAAACCCGGAACTTGCCTATCCGGCAGATATGTATGTTGAAGGGGTTGACCAGCATCGCGGTTGGTTCCAAAGTTCATTGCTCACCAGTTTGGTACTTGAAAAAGAGGCCTGTTATAAATCAGTCATTACGCACGGATTTACCGTGGATGAATACGGCAGAAAAATGTCCAAATCATTGGGCAATGTTGTTTCTCCCGATCAAATTATTGAACAATTAGGAACCGACGGTTTGCGGCTTTGGGTTTCCAGTATCTCATATGATGGTGATGCGATTGTGTCACCAACTCTGCTCAATAATGTAAAGGAAGTATATCGTAAGGTGCGCAACACCTGTCGCTTTCTTCTTTCAAATCTTAATGATTTCAATGCAGAAAAAGATTTAGTGCCGCTTGAAAAAATGAGACTTATTGATCGTTATGCGATTGCCCGGCTAGCTGAAACAAATAAAAAAATACGTGCGGCATATACGCATGCAGAATTGACGGCGATTTTTCAGGAACTGGGAAGTTATTGTTCTGGTGAATTAAGCTCATTCTATTTAGATATTATTAAAGATCGTTTGTATGTTGAAAAGTCAGACGGCCCGTTGCGTCGCTCTGCGCAAACAGCCTGTTGGTATATTTTAGATACCCTTACGCATCTTACGGCGCCAGTCCTTTCTTTTACTGCCGAACTAATTTCAGATCAGTATCAAAAAAATAAAGATGTTTCTATCCATTTGCAGCCATTTGTAGAATTGCCAAGTGCCATTGTTGGCATTGAACAGGAACAATGGTTATTGATGCGTGATATTCGTTCCGCATTATTAAAAGCCATTGAAATTGAACGTGAAAAAGGGGTGATCAAGCACTCTTTGGAAGCGCAAATAAAATTATATGTTGATCCATCACTTGCCGAGTACGATCTTCTTCAAAAGTTCCTTGCAAAACTAAAAGAAACAAAGCAATCACACGAAAGTTTCTTTAAAGAATGGTGCATTGTATCACAAGTGGCACTGGTAGATTCAATGGCGGGTCTCTCTCCATCAACCCTTCCAGGTCTTTATGTAGCAGTAAGTCCAGCGGAGGGACATAAATGTCCTCGTTGTTGGCAGTGGGAGGCAAGTAGTCATAAAGATGGATTATGCTCACGCTGTTTTGATATAATTTCTGCTTAAAAATTTCTACTGTTATGAAAGGGGATTAAAATGAAAATGTTTCGTCGATATATTCTCCTGTGTCTTGTTCTGATGCAACCAACATTTGGTTTGGCGCGTTGTCGATGCGCCCTAAAACCTTACATGGTCAAGCCAGTTTTTACTGATCAGAAAAAAAAGGATGTTCTTTCTGAGGCGCCTGTTCTGCCGGTAACAACCAAAACTGAACCATGCCCTCTTTGTCTGGATGTAGAAGGCCCCGAAGTTCAACCTGAGTCCCCTGAGAAAAAAATTGATGTGAAAAAAATTGCGCCGGGCTTTATTGGCAGAGCAATTTTTCATGTTAGAAATTTAGCAGAGCCTATTAAAAATAATCGATTGCTGAGCGGATCCATTGGTATGGCGGGCGTGGGGATTCTCGCGTTTGCCTTGCTGCGCAAGAGAACCGCAGACCCCGATCAACTTGCGGCTATCGAGAGAGGGTTGCAAGCAGTTTCAGACGAGCTTAGGCCTCTTGAGGACCAGGTGGCAGGTCAGACGCGAGAGCTTGATGATCTTCTAAGGCAGTCGGTAAAGCAACCGGCAAAAGAAGTAGTCCCCGTAGCACCATTAGCATCGGTAGCTGTGGCACCAACTCCAAGCCCATCATCTTCTTCAGGACCTTCTGCGGGGCAACCTGTCACTGTTAATGTGCAAATGCCGGCGAATGATAATCATCAAAATCTTGATGGGTTACAGACGGCGCTCAATGGGGTGAATACTAAATTGGACGAACTTTTAACTTTGCAGCGGCAGCGTCAAGAATATCAAGCTGACGTTGGGGCAGTGGTACCGGATGTATGGGACAGGGTAAATGCATTAGGGAATGAAGTAGCAGGTGGTAATGGGGGACCGCAAGCGGTGATCGATGTCCTTACCAGAGGATTCGAAGGAATAGCTGCGCGCATGGAGCAGCTTGATCAAGCGCGACAAGCGTTAACGCAACAACAAGATGCCGAGTTGACTCGGCTACGTGAAGAACAAGGGCGTCGCCAGGATCAGCTCGATGCGGCGCTGAGAGGACAACAAGAACAATTGGACGAGCAGTT
>JABCYS010000048.1 GCA_013290085.1 Candidatus Babelota bacterium | reverse complement strand
CATAAGGTTGGCGGCTTTATTACCGTATTGTTGCGCATTTTGTTCAAATGAACTTTTATTAAAATTACCTGCACTGAGTGGTTGCCACCCAATAAAAGCTAGGTTAATCAAACACAGTAATAGCTTAAAAATTCTTTTCATAAATCTCCTTTTTAAACTTTCCCTTCATGAAGGGGTACTTTACTCTGCATAGCATTACGTAATCACAAAAGAAAAGACTTTGGGCACATTGAAGGACTTGGAGGCCTCAAGGCGGACATTTCTACTTTGGTGAACAATAGGACATTACCACTTTGGAGCAACCACACTGCAACTTCTTCTTTTGAAAAAAACTTTTTGCTCTAAACTAAAGGGAAAATTTTTTTTCAAAGATTGTTATGAGCACCCATAAAAAAAACTTCGAAACATTTTTACAAGAAAACCTTAATCCCCTCCAACAACAAGCAGTCCTCCACGGCGAGGGACCACTTCTAGTTGTTGCAGGTGCAGGTTCTGGCAAAACACGTGTTATTACCGCGCGAATCACCCACCTCATTTTAAATAAAAATATAGCGCCATCATCTATTGTTGCACTCACGTTTACTAACAAAGCCGCTACCGAGATGAAAGAGCGCATCGCTACCTTTCTTGATAAAAAGGGGGCTATGCCCTTTGTGGGAACCTTCCACGCCTATTGTTTACAACTTTTAAAAACAAATCCTCATCTTCTGAAACATCCTACTTTTTCTATTTTGGATGAAGAGGATCAGCGTAAAATTATTAGCAGACTTATTACCAAGTCTCATAGTGGTAAAAAAATTACGGCCAAACAAGTTGCCTATCACATCTCTAAAATCAAAAATAGTGTACTGCCCCAAAAGCAAACGCTCGAGTTGCCTGCAAACACCGATCCCCTCATCCGTCAACTCTATGCAGCCTATGAAACGGAAAAAGAGTTGGCTAAATGTTTTGATTTTGATGATTTACTCATTGAAGCGTTGAAAATTTTTCAGAGCGCAAAAACATTTAAAGAAAATTTTCATACCAACATCCGCCATATTTTGGTTGATGAATATCAAGACACCAACATTACCCAGCATGAACTTCTCAAGCACATGGCACTCGATAAAAAAAAGTTTGCCATTGATTCGTTATGCGCTGTTGGCGATGAAGACCAGTCCATTTATTCATGGCGAGGCGCCACGGTTGCCAACATCATGAACTTTAAAAAAGATTTTCCTGCCACACAGCTTATTACGGTTGACCAGAACTATCGCTCCGTACAGCAAGTACTTGATGCTGCTAACGGTATAATCACCAACAATGAAAATCGAAATCCAAAATCATTATGGTCCGATAAAAAAGGAACTGATCGCATTAGAGTTCTTAGCTGCCTGTCTAACTACCAGGAAGCTGATGCCATCGCTACCTATTTACACTCTTTATCACGAGTTAGTTCATTAAAATCTGCAGCCATACTTTACCGCGCCCATTATCAATCACGTACGCTTGAAGAAGTGCTCATTAAAAACTCTATTCCGTACCGGATCATTGGCGGCATTCAATTTTATGAGCGCGCAGAAATTAAAGACATTCTCGCTTACCTGAGGCTCATGGTTAATCCTTTTGATCGCGTTTCATTTTTCCGGGTAGTTAATACCCCTTCACGTGGGCTTGGTGAGAAATTTGAAGAACAGGTTTATGAACTCTGGAATGAGCAACCATTCCTCACTTTTGCACAGGTATGCAAGGAACTTATAGATCAGGATAAAATTACCAAGGTAAAACAGGAAGGTCTTACAAAATTCCTTTCTATCTTTGAACATCATTCGGCTGCTGACAAAACTTCTGTTGCAACAGAAAAAATTTTAAAGAGCACGAGTTATGCTGAATATTTACGCAATGAACATGATCCAGAACAAGCACAAGACAAAATAGCCAACGTCAAAGAATTAATTCAGGCGATACAACATTTTGAGGATCAGGGCATTGTTACCATAAGCGGCTTTTTAGACACTGTTGCACTCATGCAAGAAAAAAACAGTGATACTGAAAATAAATTAGAGCACGTACAACTCATGACGTTGCATGCTGCCAAAGGACTTGAGTTTGATAATGTCATAATCACCGGCCTTGAAGAGGGGGTACTGCCCAGCAGTCGCTCTCTTTTTGAGAGTGCGGCCTTAGAAGAGGAGCGGCGGCTCCTGTATGTCGGCATTACACGAACCCGCGAGCGCTTATTGCTCACCCACACCCGCTATCGAAACACCTATGGGCAGATGGAGCATCAAATACCCTCTCGCTTTTTAGATGAGATTCCAAGCAACTTGGCGAAGGTGGAAGATTGTTCACACTGGCAACAGAGGCACATGCAAACTTATTTTTCAGAGTGGCTTAATTTAAAGCAGCAGATCATTGCGCCTTCAATCATGACCTTTGGCTTTTCACAGAAGGAAAAGACGGCACCCGTCAAAGCCCAATCAAAAAAATCAAACCTCACATCAAAAACCAAACCGGGTTCTAGTACCATTAAGAAAAATCAGCCGGTAAAACATGAAAAGTTTGGTGTCGGTATTGTGGAAGAGATTGAAAAAAAGAGTGACGGTAGTTTGAATGTCACCGTACGGTTCAAGGCTGGCACTAAAAAAATCTCATCAACCTTTTTGCAATCAATCTAAATTATTCTTCATCAGGAACCATGGCATCAAGCACGTGGCCACCGGCAATGCCACTGACCGGGATATGGACTGCCATAGGCCGGCCTTCAAAATTGAGGGTCTTTGGGTCAAGAAGCATAGATTCAATATCAGCTTTTTCATCAAGAACAATATCTTCCCCTACAACTTTCCCATTATTGAGGCGCACCCCGGTACCGGGAACAATAAAATATCCTTTATTGGTGCGCGCTATTTCATATACTTTGCCTTGCACTGTGGGGTTATCATCAACATACG
Source organism: Candidatus Babelota bacterium (assembly GCA_013290085.1). The sequence goes on along the minus strand of JABCYS010000048.1, from coordinate 4,121 downwards.
GCCCTGCCCATTTTTTAGGGCGCATAAGATTCATGGAACCAACTTCAGAGCCAACAAATTGTACGACTGTTAAAAAATCAATTTCAGTTTTTTGCCGATCAAATCCCATAATGACACATTGGGCATCAATTTTTTTAAAAATATTCCCCAACCTCTCAACATCATCAACGATAGTACGGTCGGTGATCACATGCGACTCTCGCAATAAATAGCGTACGGTTATGGTAAGCAATACGCCAAAGATCACCAGGGTAAGTACCGGCAATCCATACCGACGAACAGGTAGAGGGAATGCGTTAATGTTCAAGAGCTTCTTCATTATTTTTTTCCTTTCTTGACTGATTCTAAAAAAATCTTAGCAAAAGAGTTGGCGAAAAGTAAAAGACCAGCCACTGGAAATGACTGGTCTTTCTTTGCTTGAGTTAATAGTGCCTTGTTATTGCTGGTTTTTTACTTAAATTTACGCGCCCTCTTTTTTCTTCATGGTAAAGAAATGGTGTTAAAAATTTATTAGTCAGCGGATAAGGCCTTCATAGATTCTTCCCATCCTGCCTTGACACCTCTTCCCACTGCTTCCGCTCCTTTTTTAATCCCTTTACCAACTGCTTCAGCCCCTTTTTTAATTTCTCTTCCGGCTGCCTCCGCTCCTTTTTCTATACCTTTTATCGCTCCTTCGATAGGTCGAGGCAAGCTTGGATCTAAAACAATGTATAAATCTATGCGCTTATATTCTTTTGCTACGTCATAAGGCGTTTGTCCATTTGGGTAATTGTCATTGCGTATATTGTTTCTTATATCACGGCTTGCACCGTTAAGAATAAGTTGCTTAGCCATAAAGACACCGGCATGGCGGAAATCCTCCTTAGTTTTAATGATTGATCCTGCCGCTAGTGTATGCAATGGGGTATTGCCGTCATCATCCTGGGCATTAGGCTCAGCTCCTTTGGCCAAAAGCATAGCAACTATGTTCTTTCTTATTTCAATATCAACTGCTGCTATTGCTACCGCTCCGGCAGCAATAGGTACCCCTGCCCCAATTGCTGCACCTCCTGCTGTTCCTATTAATGCTGCTCCTGCTACTGCCCCTAGTGTTGCGCTGATTACTCCTACACCTATACCTCTAATTGTGACCCTCGCTGCGCTGAGCTTGGCCTTTACTCTGCCAAGCCAAATCGGGTCAGCAAAATATGATATTACCGTAGCAAGATGAAGCGGCCTGACTCTTTTATTAGTTTTAATATTTACATCAGCATTATTATTCAAAAGATATCCTATAATCCTCGGGTGACCCTTTACTACATCTATATGTAATCTGGCCAAACCCTCATTATTTTGGGCATTCACATCAGCCCCATTTTCAACCAGAAGCCTTACCATCTTAAAGGTGCGCGCATAAAACAGCGGCGTATTGCCTTTTGTGTCTCTTATATTTGGACTCACTTTTTTATTTTTCAGGAGAGACTGTACCTGCTGTTGGGTATCCTTTATAACAGCTTCAAAAAGCTGTTGTTCTTCTACAGACAAACTTGAAAAATCAAATGGCGGGGGATCGGAGGGCCTGGGCTTACTTCCAGCGAGGTCCCCTGACCCAGCCATTAACACGTTAGATTCCAGTAAAGACAACGCTAACAAACTGATCATTATTTTCTTCATAATATCCTCCTCTTTTTAAAAAATCTTGGTCAGCTATCTCACGGAAATATTATCAACACCACGCTCATCAAAAGTACCTGATGCTGGCTGTTTCCCTGCCGTAAATTCTATAAATCCTGGACCTGCTCCAACATAGTTTTTTTCGCCATGACCCCACGCCATGTTCCCTATCCAGAGATTAGCTCCTGCTTTTGAATCGTCTTGAAACCCTGAAGTGGAATTGGACACAGCGGTACAATTTTTTATAAGACATCGTTCAGTGGAAGCAAAATTTAAAATTCCTATACCTAAACCATTTTTTGATACATTGCCTGCCACATGACATCCATCAACCGTATGTGCCGATCCAGCAATGACCATACCGGTTGCTGCAAACGGTTCGGTAGTTGTTGCATAATTACCATCTGCTATACAGTGCTCAATGTAATGTCCTACACCAGTGATATTGAGTCCTCGTGCTGCATTCTTGGTTGCAAAATTACCATTGAAGCTACAATTTCTTACTACGCATACATTGGCACCCAGCAGATCAAGCCCTCGAGCCAATAACCCACCGTTGTTAGAAAAATTGCAGGAAACAATTTCATGACTGCCGCCGGCAAATCCAGCATCAGCATTAAAAATAGCTCCATATCCTGCCGCACCTATGTTACTACTAAAATCTGAATCTTGGAGCAGCCAACTCTTACCGCCGGTACACAGTATTCCTGCGGTTGCCCCTGTACCATTTTGATGTGAAGCTTGGCATTTGGTGACACGCCAGTTCTGTGAAGCATAAGCCTCTATGCCAACCTTGTGGTTAAAATTAAAGGTTGAGTTAACAACCTTCACTTCATGAGCATGGGAAGCATATACCCCTCTATCAAAAGAAGAGGCACGACAATTTTCTAGGGTGACCTCATAAATGGGAGAAGCTACCTCACCAACCAATTGTAACCCATCAGCACTACCATTCTTTGGTCCTGTTAGTATGAGATTGGAAAATGAAAGGTTATTTGCTCCGGCCTCTACGCGAATGTTATTTGAAGAAAACCCACTCACCCCACCATTTTTTATGATGACATTTTTTTTAGTAGCGGATACGAGGATCCCCGTTTTTCCGCCATCCGAGCTCTGGATGTTTTTGCCATTTAAATCTAACGTGACATGATCCGCGGCTATGGTGATTGCCGTTTCCCCAGCTGCATATTCAACATCATCGGTAAGCACATACAAACCAGAACTTGCGATAGCAAAACCAGGGGAAGATATCTGTTCGGGAGCTATAAAGTTAATAGGTGCCGCCTGTAACAAGAAGGGTACACCGAGTAAAAAATTAAACATGGAAAACTTTAAAGAACGCTTCATCTCTTTCTCCTTTTTTGAAAACCTATCTCTAGGTTTAGTTAAATCGCTTCAAAAAAGCTAGAGCTTGATGCCTCACCACCAATTAGTAGTTTAAAAACATAGCCTGTTTTACGTCAGCCAACGTTTTTGCTGCGACTTGCTCAGCATGCTCAGTACCTGTCAGTAGAATATTCATGACACTCTGTGGGTCTTTTGCCAGTTCTTGGCGGCGCTGACGTATGGGCGCAATAAATGCTTCTAGAATTTCCAGCAGTCTCTTTTTCACCACCATATCACCAAGACCACCTTTCTGATAATGAGCTTTCAGTTCTGATACCTCGTGTGCATTGGAGTCAAATAGATCCAGGTATGAAAAAACTACATTGCCTTCTATCTTCCCCGGATCAGTTACTCGTAGATGATCCGGGTCGGTGTACATGCTTTTAACTTTTTGGGCGAGTGCGTCATTAGAATCTGAAAGATAGATGGCATTGCCCAGTGATTTACTCATCTTTGCCTTGCCATCAATGCCAGGAAGTCGTGCCATTTTTGGAACCAAGGCTTTGCATTCAACAAGGACCTCTTTTTTATAAATACGATTGAATGAACGAACTATTTCATTCGCCTGTTCAATCATGGGCAATTGGTCTTCGCCAACGGGAACTAAATTTGCTTTGAAAGCAGTTATGTCGGCTGCTTGGCTTATGGGGTACACAAAAAAGCCTACGGGAACTGATTCGCCAAAACCTTTTTGGTTAATCTCTGTCTTAACCGTAGGGTTTCGACCAACACGGGCAACCGTTACTAAATTCATATAGTACAGGGTTAGTTCTGCAAGCTGGGGGATCATGGATTGAATAAAGATGGTGGTTTTTTTTGGATCTATGCCAACTGCCAGATAATCAAGCATTACCTGAAGCACATTTTCTCTCACTTTTTCCGGATGTTCATAATTATCAGTCAGTGCTTGCGCATCTGCGATCATAACGAACTGTTTATGTTTATGTTGTAATTCAATTCGATTGGCAAGTGACCCCACATAATGTCCAAGGTGCAGTGATCCAGTGGGACGGTCGCCGGTTAAAATGATAGTTTCTTGAGCCATAATTTTTCCTAAAAAAATTTTCTTTTTTTTTAATGAG
>JABCYS010000047.1 GCA_013290085.1 Candidatus Babelota bacterium | reverse complement strand
TTCTTCGTTGTCTTCTTCGGTTTCTAGGTCTTTGTTTTCAACTTGAGCAGCTGAAACTGGTTTTTCCTTAGTTGGAGCAGGAGTTGCTGCTACCACAGAAGGTTGAACGTCAGAAACCAAAGTAACTTGGTGTTTAACTTGGCCACGACGGCAACCACCTTTTTTACAACCTGCACTCATGAAAGAAACAGGAAGAATAAGAGCTAGCGATAATGCTGCTAGACGCAATGTTTTGGTATTCATAAGATAACTCCATATATGGGTTAAAAAAGGCAATTAACAACACGCTAATTGCATAACAAAAACCAGTATCCAGGAATTAAAAAAATAATCAAAAGGCCCCCCCAAAAAACCCTTATTAGAGGCCAAATCAAGCTCAAAAGTTACATATAGAAAACATGCGCTAGCCCTGGGGAAAAAGGCCTTTCAGGGCGTCAGTATATTTGGTACAGGAGGCTACCGAGTGCCGAATATCCCCCGACCGAGCTGATTCAAGCTGTAAAGAACTGGTCGAGTGAGGATGTTCCTTTTGCAACAGAGAGAAAAGATCTAAAAGGCTTATGCTGGACCCCGTTGCGACATTATAAGGGTCCCCGGTCATGGCAGAAGCAGGGAGTTGGGCAAGCATTGCATTTGCTTCTACCACTTTTTCAACGGCTATAAAGTCTCGTGTTTGCATGCCATCGCCAAAAATAGTTACGGGAAGATTATGCTGCAATTGATGACGAAATTTTGCTACAACGGCGGCGTAAGCACCCTTGGGATTTTGTCGCTTACCGTACACATTAAAATAACGCAGACAAAGAGTTCTAACATTAGAATGCTGTGCATAATACCGACAATAGTGTTCGCCGATGAGCTTAGAAAACCCGTAGGGAGAGGTAGGTGAACAGGATGTTTGCTCGGTGCAGATTCCCTCAACATTGCCATAAACTGCGGAAGAGGATGAGAAAACGAACCGTTCCACTTTATTTTGCCGGCATGCTTCAAGAAGGTTGGCAGTACCAGTGACATTAACCTCGTAACAGGCAAGGGGGTCTTCAAGTGACTGCGGTACAGAAATGAATGCCGCCATATGAAAAACAAGAGAGGTATTTTTTGTAGCCTGAAGGCAGGTGTCGTAATCAGTTATAGATCCCTGCATAAAAGTTATTTTGTCTTTAATGGTGGCTACATTATCAAGAGTTCCCGTGGACAAATTATCCAGCACGGTGACCAGAGCTCCTTGTTGAACAAGATGATGGCACAGGTGTGAACCAATAAAGCCAGCGCCTCCGGTGACCAGTATTCGTTTATTTGAAAAAAAGGCATTCATAGTTTTGCCTGTTGTAGCGGCGAAGGTACTTTTTCAATGGACAGGTAGGGCTCATGTTGGGCAGGGATAACGACCAGTGAGTCGACAATTTTTTTACCATCAAGGATGGCTTCCTGCATGCTTGAATATTTCCATTCCCCGTAACGACCAACGGAATAAATCTGGTGCTCGCCAAGACGTTGATGAATTTTTGTAAGATTTTTTTCTCGCCAAAAATCATAGGTTACGTATGCATGATCGATATGGATAATTTTTTCCGTAGCAATTTCATACTCACTAATTTTAAAAAGCTTTTTCGTTTCCTTGAGCGATTCATAGAGCATGCGCTTTACGGCATTTGATGATTTATGAAGATAAGAAAACTCACCATACAGTGAACTGTGCCCTTGTGGTGCCATGGATGTGGCAAAGTTGTGGGAAAACCCTATGCGATAAAAAGGAAATTGTTTTTCTGGATAATAAATCCAGTGCTTGTCAGAAACATTCGGACGCGCAACGCCAAGATTGAAATTAACTACTTTGTTGCAAAGAAGTTTTTGTGCTGTTGGTGCAAGATGAGTAGAACTTGGTTCTTTAACTAACTTGAGTAAGGTATCAAGTGGCATGGTGGTAATGAGTTGCTCATATTTTTCTTCATGACCATTGGTAAAACGTACAATCTTTTTTTGCATGTCGATATTTTGAACGACATAGTTGGTGTGAATTTTATTTTGTATCTGCTGGGCAAGTTTATTGACCCAAAAACTGATGCCGTCAACCTTGGGATAGAAAAAAGTGGCATTGTAACCGATTGCAGTATCGTCCACATCATGGAGAGCGCCATTAATTATTTGTTGGAGCGATGTTTTTGGTACAAAGCGTCCCGTCCAACTGGTTGATATTTTATGAAGGTCGTAGGCAAAAATCTTTTTTTGATACGGAAAGAAAAAATGTTTGCCGATTCCTTTCCCAAAATTTTGCAACACCCACTCACCAAAATGTTTTGGTTTTTTTCGAGATTGTGGTCTTGAAACATATCCCTCAATACATTCAACAATAACATCTTGCGGCAACCCAAAAAGATTCACTTGATAGGGATAACGCGTATACACGTTGTGTGAATAAATAAAAGATCGGCGAACAATGTTATTGAGGTTGTGCATGCCAACGATCTCTTCAATGAACTTTTTAAAATAAGGATCGCCAATGTGCAGAAGGTGCCCGGTAAAATCAAAAGTAAAACCATCTTGTGTTACGGAGCGACAAAGTCCGCCGGTGGTAGATTCTTTTTCGAAGAGCTGGTAATCGTAAAATCCTTTTTTTTCTAAATGATAGGCAGCAGAAAGACCTGTTGGTCCAGCGCCAATAATCACTATTTTTGCCATTACATTCCTTGTTTTCAAATCAAAAAAAGTTGGTGTAGTTCTATCCTGAATGTGGAAAAAAGTCTAGGCAGCAGAAGCTCTCTCCCGTACCAACTAAAGCTTCTAACCTCTGAACAAAAAATAATATTCATGGGTGCCGCTGCGAGCATCGACATCGATGGGAATTTTTACATTAAATGTTTTTTTATTACGCATAACGTGTGGCGGAATAGGAGGGAATGGTGCGGCACCCTGTGCAATGCGGAGTAAATTTCTATCAAGTGACGGCACATTAGTTTGGGGAGAAAGATAACTATTGATGAGGCTTCCCTTTTCATCAATCTCTAAATGGAGAGTAATGTTGGTGCGGACATCTTGATTGAGAGCAATTGGTTTATTGTGAAGGTGGAAAGAATTTTGAAGGAACCAGCCAATTTTTTGGAGGGTCGGCTCAAGACTTAAATCTTTTGAGTTAATATCAACTGCGGTACCATGAGTTTCTTTTGCGTAGTTCAAAAACCCTTCGGCTAATTTAGTGAGCGACATTTTTTGATTAATTGGCGATGCACTTTGTTTGGCCTGTCCCCAGAAATTTTTCACCCGTCTTTTTTGTTGCGGTGAAGGTATTTGCGGTGGTGCTGCTGGGGCTTCATCGTTTGGTTCTAACTTTTGTTCCGGTTCTAGTAACGGTGCTGTTGGCAACAATCTTTCTGGTGCAGAAGGTGTTTCTGGCGGCGTTGTTTCCTGCTTGGGTTGTTGTGATTTGTTTGGTTGATCATGGGTAATTTCAGATTCTGGTGTGGCATTTGGTTCAGACTGATTAGCGGTTGCTGATGGATCACCGGCCAGTTTTGTTTCTTCACTAACGAGTGACGTTGCGCCAAAGGTGGATGATTTTGGCAGATTGATAACAAAGGGAACTTCCTCATCGGGTTGTTGCGGCTGGTGAGTTATGTAGGGTGGTGCAACAGGTATCGGTTGTTGCTGCTGTTCCTGGTCATCAAAAAAAATGACGTCAGCGGGTTTCTTTTTTTCCTGCTCGAACATGAACAAGATGAAAATAATGAGGAGATGAAATAAGAGAGACGGTAAGAACCAGCGGGATAGCTGCTCTTGCCGATAAGTAGATTCCATTACGATCTCTTTTTCCATGAAAGGCCATTACTGCTATACTTTTTTTAACATCAACTCAATTAAGATTGTACTGTAGTCTACCATGGAAATTCTAGAACGCTCATTTTACAGTCGTGATACGGTTGTCGTTGCACAAGAACTTATCGGCAAGATCATTGTTCGTGCTGACGGACTTCGCATGATGTCTGGACGTATTGTGGAAACTGAGGCGTATGGCGGTGCGGACGATCCAGCAAGCCATGCGTACCGTAAAAAAACAGAACGCAACAAAGCAATGTTTCAAGACGTGGGACATGCTTACATCTATTTCATCTACGGTATGCATTTCAACTTAAACATTGTCGCGCGTGATCATCATGCTCAAGCCGGAGGCGTGCTCATCCGGGCGATAGAGCCACTGGAAGGTTTAGATCACATGCGAGAATTGCGAGGACAGCAGGATGTGTACGCATTAGCATCAGGTCCTGGAAAAGTAGCGCAGGCCTATGGAATTACAAAAAAATTGTATGGTTGCGACGTGACGAAGAAAGGTGAGCTGTACGTTATGGCGGATGAATATGTTCCTCACATTGCAGCGACATCACGTATAGGTATTCGTGTTGGTCAAGAAAAGGTATGGCGATTTTTAGATTCGGGAACTGATTTTGTTTCGAGAGGAAGAGTGGGTAAAAACGCTGCAGGATAAGGGTTTTTCTTTACAGAATACAAAAAGTTGGTAGCATGTGATAAATGTTTTTAAATAATCTTTGTTCTAGGGGTGTTATGAAAAAAATAATCCTTTCTCTCTTTTTACTAAGCGTATCATTGCAAATGTACGCTACAAGATTTTCCCCCGATATTTTTTTAGATCGAGAAGATCTAATATTATTTAGAATATTGCAACTGGAAGAGATAAAAAATGAGGCTGTAAAGCTGAAGAAAGCGTTATCAGGGAATTCTGAGAATCTGTCAGAAGAAGAAAAAAAAGATAAGGTAAAATCGTTTTTTGAAAAATATAAAAACGCGCTTTTAGTTCCTGGGCAATTCGATAACATTGAACAATTTATTGATTTAGTTGGAAAAAATATTATTAAATTAAATCTACTAAATAGCGAACTAACTTTTACGTCTCTATCGCTATGTCGCTGTGTTACACCAAACCCACCAAATCACTGTTGAGGATAAAAAAGGAGAATATGATGAAAAAAGGCATACTTGTGAGTGTCCTCGCACTACACATAAATCTTTTTTGTATGGATGCCAATAGTCGGCTTAATGCACTCCGTGCTTATGTAATACAAGAGCAGACATGCTATCAGAGGGACGGTATTCAAGCGTGCCTTGGAAGCATCGACACCCTTGTGACGAAGCAGGTAGAACTACACGCACTAAATGACGATGTGACGCTGTCCCATGAAGATGTGCAAGCGGTGGATGCTATGTATAATGAATTGATTCACGTACTTGAGGCGGCTCGAAGAGTTTTTGTAGCTCAGCTGCCAAGACCAAAAGCGTACACGCACAACAGAACACAATCCTCTCGTTTCTAAATACGGAGAATATGATGCAAAAAAGAGTTGTGCTTGTTGGTTTAGTAATGATGAGTTCTCTTCTTTTTGGAATGGCTACAGATCATAGGGTGCGCAATGATGCTTTTTACCGACAGGATGAACTGGATGAACTATCTGCCTACCTACAGGCGGCTGAAAAGAAATTTGGTAAAGATCACAGCATACTTATTGCAAAGATCCAAACTTATCTGAGGCGGCAATCTCAACCGCTTCAAAAACCAGCGCATCGCGGTCTCTTGGTGAGACGATCAACACTTTGATCGGTTAATTCTTTTTCAAAGAAACTAAACCTTTTTCTTTAACCAAAGACCATGCTTCATGAAGAGCATGGCCTTTGCTCTCCGGCTGAATAAAGAATCGTACAACCTCATCCAAAAAGCGCTCGGTCAAAACAAAAGGAACTTGCTCAAGAATGAGCCAATGAACTAAAATCCTTTTTTGCAGATAGTTGTTGTGCCTAAAAAATTTCTCGAGATCAAGATAGTGAATGCTATCTCTGACTACCGTTGTTTCTACAAAAAGTCTATGCGTCAGGTCCGCAAGTGCCTGTTCAGCTTCCCGCAAACTATGAAGCGTGCGTAGAAAATTCTGATTGAACCGTTGATCTGCTTGGTTGAGCTCGGGCATTACCTTGAGACGTATCCTGTTGCGCAAATAAGATTCAGAAACATTGGTCGGGTCGATAAGATACTCAATCTGGTGTGTGTCCAAATAATGAATAATATCTTCCTTGTTAGTCTCTAAAAGCGGACGAATATACAAACCATGCTTTGGCCGCATGCCAATGAGCCCAGTAAGTGTCGTGCCACGAATCAATCGGATAAAAAAAGTTTCTTCCTGGTCTTGCAGGTGATGTGCAAGTGCAATTGCTTGGGCATTATATTCTGCAGCCACATTTTCTAAAAAGGTGCGCCGCAATTTTCTTCCCATCTCTTCCTGCGAACCATTTTTCTTAAGAGAAGGAAGAACATCAGATGCTTTGGCCGTTACGAATGGAACATTGTACCGAGCAGCTACGTGGCGACAAAAATCAACGTCTTTGAAAGAATCAGTACGCCATTCATGATCAAGATGTGCGGCGACGAGAGCGATCTTCTTTTCATGATGCAGGGTGGCCAACAGATGAAGTAAAAAAATTGAATCAGGACCACCAGACAAACCGAGCACAACAGTACCAGAATCAGGGAGCAGGTGATGTTTTTGTATGAACGAATAAATCTGGTTGATCATGAAGCCTTAGTTGATGTCAAATGTCGAGATTTTTCACAAAGTGCCCATATTTTTCAATATATTCTTTACGTCCCGCAACATCATCTCCCATCAAGGTGGCAAACCAAGAATCAGCAGCAAGCGCGTCTTCTAAACTGACACGAAGGAACAAGCGTGATTCTGGATCCATAGAAGTTTCCCAAAGTTGTTCTGGATTCATTTCACCAAGACCTTTATAGCGTTGTACCGCCATGAAAGATTTACTTACTTGGCTAATGCCATTGATAAGAGTGAGAACTCCCTTGCCAACAAGATGTCTTTCTTTGCCGTGTACCGTAAGACGCCATTCAGATTCTTCTAAGAATTGGAGCGGCTCTAAAAGTTTGAGTAGCTCAACAGCAGTCTCTGATTTAAAGAAATCAAAAGAAACGGACCATTGCTTACTCATAACTTTAAAAATAACATACGGTCTGTAATTGGTTGGAACGCTACCATCTTGGGTGAGTGGTTGTTCTTGATCGAGTGATATGGTGTAACGTTTAAAGTATACTTTAAGTTTTTCCAGAGTGCTGTGAACAGTTTCTTCATCACTCCACGGATGAGCAC
>JABCYS010000046.1 GCA_013290085.1 Candidatus Babelota bacterium | reverse complement strand
CGAATATTCAACGGAGAAGGTTTAGTCATATAAGTGTGACTTTGGAAGCAAAAAAAGTTGAAGCAAAGAAAGCCGAACAAAATGTTAAACCAAAAACTGTAAAAAAACGTAAAGAGGCATAGCGTGGGACAAAAAGTTAACCCTAAAGGTTTCCGTTTAGGCATTTACAGAGATTGGGATTCCCGGTGGTTTGCGCGTGACTCTTACGGCAAGCAGTTAATGGAAGACCTATCAATACGTAAATTTCTTGATAAAGCTCTTGAAAATGCAGAAGTAGCAAGAGTTGAGATTGACAAGGCCGGTGATAACGTACGAGTTACGATTCACTCTGCTCGCCCTGGAATTGTGATAGGTAAAAAAGGTCAAGAAATTGAAGCTATTCGAAAAAAAATATCAGAACAGCTAAAGGGTCGTTCGGTAGAAGTTTCTGTTCAAGAGGTAAAAAACCCTGAAGCTGATTCTACTGTTATTGCAAAAAATATAGCAGACCAATTGGTAAAGCGTGTTGCCTTTAAAAAAGCTATGAAGCGCGCAGCAGCTTCAGCTTTACGTAGTGGCGCAAAGGGAATAAAAATTCGTTGCGCAGGGCGTTTGGGCGGAGCCGAAATAGCACGTGTTGAATGGTTGCGTGTGGGTTCAGTTCCTCTGCATACCTTACGAGCTGATATAGATTATGGTAAGGCAATAGCAAAAACTACTTATGGAATCATCGGTGTTACTGTGTGGGTCTATAAGGGTGAATATCAGTTAGGTAAATAGGAAAAATTATGTTGATGCCAAGCAAAACCAAATATAGAAAACAAATGCGCGGTAGACGCAAAGGAATGTCTAAAGGGGCGCGTACTGTTGCGTTTGGTGATTACGGTCTGGAAGCTGTTGAGCCTGCCTGGTTAACAGCTCAGCAAATAGAAGCGATCCGTGTTACTATGGCTCGTAAATTGAAAAAGGACGCCAAATTATTCTTGCGCGTTTTCCCTGATAAGCCGGTTTCTAAAAAGCCTGCAGAAACACGTATGGGTAAAGGTAAGGGCAACCCAGAGTTTTGGGTAGCTGTAGTAAAGCGTGGCCGTATCATTTGTGAAATTACTGATAACGATGAAAAATCAGCACGCGAAGTTTTGCGCAGTGCTTCATACAAGTTGCCGATGAAAACCAAATTTGTTTCTCGTGCACAATCTGCAACAAAGGCTGACAATGAATAAGATAAAAGAAGAATTAAAACAATTAGATGCACAAGCGTTGGTAAATAGAGTTGATGCGCTTAGACGAGAACTTTTTTCTCTCAATCTAAATGCAAAGACAGCCCATGTTAAAGATAATTCTCAATTTCAAAAAGTGAGAAAAAATCTGGCTCGGGCATTAACATATTTACGTCAGAAATAAGGGTTTGCTATGGCTCAACAAGAAGCAAAGAAAAAAATACTCATCGGAGAAGTTGTCTCTGATAAAATGGACAAAACGGTTGTGGTAAAGGTAGATAGAGATTATCGCCACCCGCTTTTCCAAAAAGTTGTTAGAACATCAAAAAAGTACAAAGTGCATGATGTTAATGAACAGCCAAATATTGGTGATACGGTTGAAATTTACGAAGGTAGACCGGTATCAAAAACCAAATATATGTATTTGTCTCGTGTCATTAAATCAGCGCAGTAACGGTTGAATGGAATAAGCTATGCTACAAAAAGAATCGTTTTTAGAAGTTGCCGATAACTCTGGGGCACAATTGCTTCAGTGTATTCACATTCATGGCAGTACAAGAAAAAGATATGCGTATATTGGTGATACCATAAAGTGTTCTGTAAAAAAGGCACTTCCTGGTGGCCAAGTAAAAAAAGGCGAAGTTATTGATGCGGTAATTGTACGCACAAGAAAAGAATATCGACGCGACGATGGTAGCTATATTCGTTTTGGTGAAAATGCTGCGGTAATTATTAAAGACGGACAGCCAATAGCATCGCGTATCTTTGGTCCCGTTGCACGTGAAATCAGAGCTCGATTTGCTGAAATAGCATCTCGTGCACCAGAGTTGGTTTAATAGGGAAAAGCCATGATGCATGTTAAGAAAAATGACAAAGTTAAAGTATTGACTGGTCGAGATAAAGGCAAAGAGGGTGTTGTTGTAGCGGTTGAACCTACCAAAAATAAGATTTTGGTTCAGGGGATAGCGCTGGTAACTCGTCACGTGAAGGCACGTCGCCAAGGTGAAAAGGGTGGCATAAAAAAGGAAGAAGGATTGATAGCGCTTTCTAATGTGATGCCGATATGCACAGCATGCAAAGTTCCTTGTAGGATCAATGTCAAAACTCTTGAGAACAAGAAAAGAGTGCGTGTTTGTAATCAGTGTAAAGAGATTTTTTGACTAACAAAGGTTGATAATGGAAAAGCATAGCAAAGCAAGACTCGAAGAATTATACGTAAAAGACATTCGTCCTGAACTACAAAAAGAACTTGGCCTTAAGAATATTATGGAAGTTCCTAAGATCGAAAAAATTGTAGTGAACGTTGGTGTTACTGGTTCAATTACTGATAGCAAACTGGTTCAAACAGTTGCAGAAGCAATAACCGATATTGCCGGTCAAACAGCAGTACGTACTAAGTCAAAGAAATCAATCGCGGGCTTTAAGCTTCGTGAAAACATGCCAATTGGTGTTAAAGTTACCTTGCGCAAGAAAAGAATGTATGAATTTCTTGATAAATTAATTAATTTGGCATTGCCAAAAGTAAGAGATTTTCAAGGAGTGAATCCTCAGCTTGATGGGCAAGGCAATTATAATCTAGGCATTAAAGAGTGGATTATTTTCCCAGAGCTTGATCAAGGATTTAATGAAAAAACTTTTGGTATGAATATTACCATTCAAACTTCGGCAAAAAAAGACGAACACGGTTATGCATTATTGAAAAAGTTTAATATGCCATTCCGTACACAAGGTAAAAGGTAAAGTATGGCTAGAAAAGCATTAATAGAAAAAGCTAATCGCACACCGAAATTTGCAGTGAGAGCGCGCAATCGCTGCAAGCTTTGCGGCAGACCACGTTCATATATGAGAATATTTATGTTGTGTCGCCTTTGTTTTAGAAAATTGGCGCTTGATGGTCAGTTGACTGGCGTTAGAAAGATTAGCTGGTAAGAATTACTTTTTAGGAGACTACATGTCAGTTGATTCAATCGGAGATTTTTTAACTATCATTCGTAACGGCCTCATGGCATCTAAGTCATCAGTGACCGCTCCCTATTCGAACATGCGACATCAAATAGCAAACCTTTTAAAAGAAAAAGGGTTTGTGAGAGATGTTTCTGTTGCTGAAGAAGGTAATAAGAAAGAAATAAGAATTGTACTTAAATATGTGGATGGTGAATCAGTAATTCATGAAATCACGCGTATGAGCAAACCAAGCTGTCGCGTTTATTCTGGCATAAAATCAGTTCAGCCAGTGATTGGTGGATTAGGTGTAACCATTATATCAACAAATCGCGGTATCATAACTCACGATCAGGCAAAAGCATGGAACGTGGGTGGTGAAGTTGTCTGCACGGTATGGTAAGGATTGAGCATGTCAAAAATTGGTAGAAAACCTATCGATATTCAGGGCGCAGAAGTTTCGATTTCTGGGCAAGAAATAAGTTACAAGGGAAAGGGTGGCTCGGGCGCCTTTACCCTACCTAAAGAGTTAACAGCTTCACTTGCTGACAAAAAGCTTGTAATCACTTCACGAGAAAAAGAAATAAATCGTGAAACAAAAACCCTCTGGGGAATGAGCAGAGCTATTTTATCGAATGAGATTTCAGGTTTAAATGCCCCATTCGAAAAAGTTGTACAAATAAATGGCCTTGGGTTTAAAGCTGCACTTGCTGGTAAGAAATTAGATTTAACATTGGGGTACAGTCATAAAATAAGCTGTGATATTCCTGATAATGTTAAGGTTGAAATTGATAAAACTGGTCAAATACTTACGCTCAAATCACCTAATAAAGAATTGTTAGGGGCGATATGCGATCGTATTAAGTCTTTTAGGCCACCAGAACCCTACAAAGGAACCGGTATTAAATTGTCTACAGAAACTATTGCTCGCAAAGCTGGTAAAGCTAAGTCAGCTGCCTAAAGGATATCTATGTCATTGATAAGAAAATTAAATAAAAGTAGAACAAGAAGAACACTGAGAGTGCGTAATCGCTTAAAGAGCAATGTCGAATTGCCAAGGATTTCTGTTTTTAGAAGTCTTAATCAAATCTATGCACAAGTGATTGACGATGCTAAGCATCAAACGCTGATCAGTTGTTCCTCTATGGAAATAAAAGCTAAAGGCGATAAAAAACTTATTGCTAAAGCAGTTGGTGTAGAGTTGGCTAAGCGCGCTCGTGAAAAAGGAATAGAAACCGCTCGATTTGATCGTGGATCTTTCCTTTATCATGGTCGTGTAAAAGCCCTTGCCGAAGGTTTGAGAGAAGGCGGATTGAAAGTTTAAAGAGTTTTTAATACAGGATAGATCTAATGGCAGAAAATACATTTATAGATACCGTTGTCGATGTAAGACGGGTAACCAAAGTTACTAAGGGTGGAAAAAGATTTTCTTTTTCAGCTCTCGTTGTCTCTGGAGATCGTAAAGGGAAAATAGGAATCGCTTTGGGTAAAAGCAATGAGGTTTCATCGGCTATTGCAAAAGCAACCAATAGAGCGAGAAAAGAGCTTATTGAAATACCTATGCGTGGAACAACTATACCTTACGATGTTAAAGGTCGTCACGGTGCAAGTCAGGTTATTATACGCCCGGCGTATAAAGGAACCGGTGTTATAGCTGGTGGCCCGATGCGTGCCATTTTTGAAGCGGTAGGTATTAAAGATGTACTTGCTAAGTCAGTTCGATCTGCCAATCCTCAGAACGTTGTTAAAGCTACGCTCAATGCGCTTGCAAAGTTACGTTCTATTGATCATGTGGCAAGACTGAGAGGTTCAACAATAGAAGAGATTGTTAAGGGTAAAAATGTTTCAGCTCAATAATTTACAGACACTCGTAAAAAAGAGAAAACGTATTGGTCGTGGTGGTAGCCGTGGTGGTACTTCAGGCCGCGGTAACAAGGGACAAAAAGCACGCTCTGGCGCTCATATAGCGGCATTGTTCGAAGGTGGTCAAATGCCACTCTCTCGTCGTTTGCCAAAACGCGGGTTTACCAACACTCCTTTTAGAACAGAATATCAGATTGTTAATCTTGGTTCGTTGGACCGAGTTTTTGAAGCCGATGCAACAGTGACCAAAGAAGCTCTTCTTGAACAGGGATTAGTCTCGAGCAAGAAAAGCAAGGGCGGTATATTAGTAAAAATAGCTGGTAATGGACAGCTTACAAAAAAGTTGAATGTTCAAGCGGATGCTTTTACTAAGAGTGCACAAAAAGCTATTAATGATCGTGGTGGACAGGCAACAGTAACGAAGGAGTAGTGGAGCTGTGGTTTTTTTACAAGCTTTTAAAAATATGTTTCTTATCTCCGAGCTTCGTAAACGTATCCTGTTTACGCTTGGGATTTTGATCATTGATCGTGTTGGTCTTTTAATTCCTATCATAGGCGTTGATGTCAGTGCATTAGGCGCTCTCATGCAGCAAGCATCGCAAACACAAGGGCTTTTGAGCTACCTGGATCTTATCTCTGGTGGTGGCCTTATGCAGTGTACGCTCTTTGCTTTAGGTATCGGGCCCTATATTTCTGCCTCAATTATGATGCAACTGTTGGGAATGGCTATTCCACAATTAGAAGCATTACTCAAAGAGGGGGATTATGGCCGGAAAGTTATCAATCAATATACCCGCTATCTGACGGTTGGATTGGCCATCTTTTGGAGTTCCATCTATTCAATATTTTTGGAACGCCACGGCTTAATTCTAACGCCAGGTTGGGGCTTTAGATTTATGTTTGTTTTATCCTTGACCGTTGGTGCCTTGTTGGTGATGTGGTTTGGTGAACAAATTTCGCTCCACGGTATAGGCAACGGCAGCTCAATGATCATCTTTGGTGGTATCGTTGCGCGTTTTCCAAGCTATGTTCAACAAACCATGAAATACATTGAGTTGGGCAATATCGATGCTGTGTTAGCGATCCTTGTACTGCTCTTCTTTGTTGTAATTTCGGCTGGTATCGTGTTCCTCGAGCGTGGTGAAAGAAAAATACCGGTTCAATATGCGCGGCGGGTGATTGGCAATAAAATGTATGGCGGCCAAAGCTCATATATACCATTTAAAATAAACCCGGTTGGGGTTATGCCAGTGATCTTTGCAAACTCAATTTTGGGGTTGCCAATGCAGATCGCGCAGCTTTTTTCAGATAAATTAGAATTTTTATCGGTCTTTATTGATAATAAAAGCTTGGTTCATAACGTCATTGAAGCATTATTGATTGTCTTCTTCTCCTATTTTTATGCGGCTATGGTTTTCAATCCTGAAGAGCTTGCCGATAATCTTAAGAAGAGCGGTGGTTTTGTTCCAGGATACAGACCAGGGCGTAAAACAGCAGAATTTTTTGCCTATATACTCAATCGTATAGGGCTTGTTGGGGCTATCTATTTAGCTACCTTAGCGTTAATCCCTAACGCACTCAGTGTTCTTGTACATTTACCATTCTATTTGGGCGGTACGTCGCTTCTCATTTGCGTTGGTACAGCCTTAGATTTTTCATCACAGGTAGAGTCCTACTTAATTGAACGTCGTTACGAAGGTTTTTTAACATCAGGTCGCGTTAAAGGTAGGCTAGCACGTTGAATACGCAGAGAAAAATCATCATCTTTATAGGGCCTCCAGGCGCCGGTAAAGGATCCTTATCCAATTTATGTGTTGAACGGCTAAGCTGGGTTCAGCTTTCTACGGGAAACCTCTGCCGTAAACACATAGCTGAAAAAACAAAAATCGGCATAGCTATAGATGAAGCTATTAAGGCGGGGGGGCTTGTCTCTGATGAGCTTATAATCTCCATGGTTGATGATTGGCTTACAACGCAACAAGCAAACACCATCCTCGATGGTTACCCACGTACCGTGGTTCAAGCAAGGGCCTTGAAAAACCTCGTTTCTACCAAGCTCACCGCGAGTGATTTGGCTATTGTTCGCCTATCAATCTCGAATGAAAAGGTTGTTGCCAGGTTAAGTGCCCGTATGGTTTGTTCCAATAAGGACTGCCAGGCTGTTTATTCGGCTATTAAAGGCTCTTTACTAGAACCAAATAATATTACAAAATGTAATAAATGCGATGCATCCCTGATGCGTAGGCCAGATGACGAGCCTGCGGCCATTCAAGAACGTCTTAAAACGTACTATAAGCATGAAAAAGACCTTATTGATTACTCCCTAAAGGCAGGATTAAACGTAAAAGCATT
>JABCYS010000045.1 GCA_013290085.1 Candidatus Babelota bacterium | reverse complement strand
TTTTACAAAGACGCTCCTCGCCCGAGCGCATCACTAAGCGACCATCACAGTTTTCATAGTATTTCAAACACCCCAAAGCAGATTCAGGTAAAAGGATATTTTGTGATTGCCTATTCTTACCCCCCAACTTTTCACAACTGATATCAAATTGACAAAAAGGAAAGGCCTTGAGATTAGGATCGGTCGACCGGTAAGAATTGTGACTAGTAACCTGGCATGTTTGCGTATAGGAACCTTTTGGAGGTTCGCAACTTGCAGCTAAAGTTGTCGGCAAAAAAGCCGAAAGTAAAACTAAGGTAAATAATGTTGCTCTAACTGTATCCGAAGACCCAAAATGCGGTGAATTATTATTAGATCTATGAAATATGAAACCTTTTTTTTGTTGCAGTCTACGCAGATGCTCTTCGTGTTTTTGCTGTTGCCGTCTCATGCGTAAATCAAGGCCTTGCTCTTTTCCTGCATACATATTTTGGCTTACAAGTACAAAAATGCTGCTCACAAACGCCAACGCCACAATCTGCTTTTTCATAAAAACACCCTTTGTGTAATATTTTTGGAATAGATACAGAGTACCACTCCTAACTTCCAACCGCTAATAATCAACTTAACTCACTGCTTTCTGCACCAGCGCAATGATCCTTGCCTCTTCGGCCGGAGTCAATTCTTTTAGTGCGAAGGCGGTCGGCCACATGTCTCTTTCATCAAGGTTGACCTGGTCGCTGAATCCCAACGTCATGTACCTCTCTTTGAACACCTGCGGACCTCTTAGGAAGCAAACGATCTTGCCATCCTTGGCATACGCGGGCAAGCCGTACCAAGTTTTTGGTAAAAGGACTGGCGCACTGGCCTTGATTATCGCATGGAGCCGCTCGCCCATGGAGCGATATGGTTCCGGCATCGCGGCTATCTTGGCGAGCACAGCACTTTTCCCATCTTCCTCTTTTATTGTTTTTTTCGTTGTATTTTTATTGGTCCTATTTTTTATCATAGCAAGCCTTAGGAGATGTGTTTCGAATTCGTATGATTGAACTTAACGTGAGGCTAACTCCCTGGCCTTTCTCTGCCCACACTGTGCATAAAAATTTTCAGCTTTTTCATAAATAGTTTGTGCCTCTGAATCAGAAAAGCGATGCCCTTTGGGAGAAGGCGCAATAAAAGCACAATAAGTTTTTTGAGAAAATGGACCTACCTGACTACAGCTACATTGTGCGTATGACCCGTTAGAAAAAAGGATTGTATAGTGGCTACTATCATCGGGCTCAAATGAATGAGAAACTTTCATAATCGAATGAGACCCATCCATAATCGTTAGCTCTATACGACCCAGAATAGCTCTACGCAATTCTTCTTTTTTACTAGGCTGCATTGCTCCTACAACAGATGCCCATGAAATGAAAAATGCTAAAAATATATTAGACTTTTTCATGAAATCACCCTTAAATAAAAATGTTAAAAAACTGCATCACACGGAGGACTATTTTAGAACTATTTTTTATTATAAAAACCAATCAATGAGAATACCGATAAAAACAGCAATCCCCATTAGTAATGCAATCCAGGCGCGACTCTTCTGACGTCTCTGCACTGCCCCACCCAAAGAGATGAGTACTTGATTGTCTTTAAAAATATAAACAGCCCAAAGTATTATAGGAATCAAAACTGCAAATTCTAATTTTTTGAAAATAGAAACACTCGAAGTGAAAAAAATATAATCAAGTCCAAAAAAAATAATATATATCATTAAAGTTGCAATCAGCCCTTTAAAAATCGAATTACTACTTTTCTTAGCTACATATACTAATCCCCCTAATAAGCCAACCCCTAAAGCATACAAAAAAATATTTATTAAACTTAATCGTTCCGGAAAACCAAAAGTGAGTGGCAACATTATAAGGATTACTGTCTTTATTCTCTGAGAAATCACACTGCTGTCCAACAATACAAGCAAAGCGGGAAGCCCTACCAGAAGAATAAAGACAGTAATGACATTAAATATCTGCATTTGAATTCTATTGCATATTTGATAAAAAACTTGGCGTCCCTTAGGGGACGTATTTCGAACCTGTGATGTCAATCTTAACTTCGATTTTCGCAGTAAACAAGCGCTCTTTTCATATTACGGACTAAAAATCGCATAAAAAAAATCCCCCGACCAGATACGTCGAGGGACATGTATTTTGTATAAAGAAAAGTAAAATTATTGCCCTGGAGATCTGGCATCGAATTCCCCCTGCAATACTTAGGCTGCTGCCGACTCAAACTCTTATTTCACTCCTTGTTTCCCTCTGCTAACTTCTGCTCTAAGGAATTTTCTGGCGTTTAAGAAATCTGATTCAGATGGAGGAAAGCCCGGCAATTCAATCCCAGAACTGGCTAACTCTTGACCCCACGCATTACAATATTGTTCAAGGGAGTCGTAAGGAAACTCAGGGTGTTGTTTTTTAAAATCGGCGAACACTCTTTCAAACGCCTCACAATATTCTTTATAGGAGCCGCTAGGGTCTTGGCAAATAGCCATGATTTTGGGAAGGTGGCTCATAACACTGATTGTAAATGCACCGGACGCCTTCAATTCAGCTTCACTCTTTGGTGGCACTGTTGGATTCAATTGCTTGTGCTTTGCAAGATATTCTGCATAGAATTCGGGCTTTTGCATTTCTTGTAATATTTCTTGTACCATTGCGTCAGATAGCGCCAGCGGTGGCATAGCTCCTGCAAAACTCTGAGGAGATGTTTGCAAGCTCGCGCTTGAAGAGGAATTGCCAGAATCCATCGCGTTTGCACAAAATGTCGCCGTTAGAAGAGAAAGAGAGAGAATATATTTATTCATAGAAACACCCTTGTAGTTAATTAATGTTAAAAGATATTTGGTTCTGAATGAGTCTACTTGGCGTCCCTAAAGGGAGTCGAACCCTTGTTTTCGCCGTGAAAGGGCGATGTCCTAACCACTAGACGATAGGGACGCATTAGAATTGGTGAGCCGCGATGGACTCGAACCATCGACCCACAGCTTAAAAGGCTGTTGCTCTACCACCTGAGCTAGCGGCTCACGAGCTTTTAATAGAATTTCAAAAGACATCATTTTAAGACATTGAAGAATAATGCGAAAAATGAATTTGGCAAAGATGGTAAAATGCTATAGTCAGAGGGTCTCTTTGTCAAGGAAATACCGTATCTAAGAGAACAAAATCAGTTTACTGATGTAACAGTAGATTAAAAGCCCCAAAACATCCATGAGTGTCGCCAAACCGGGACCGGCTGAAAAAGCAGGATCTATGCGCAATCTTCTCAAAACAAGGGGTATACAACTCCCCAGTATGACTGCCACCAGTACAATAATCGCCAATGACGCGCTCACGGCTACCGCCCCTAACAATTTAGTTGTTCCATGGGTAACCAGAATGCGGAGAAAAGAGAAGATGCCGAGGACCAAGGCTATCATGCCTGCCATAAGAAACTCACGGCGAATAAACTTGCCCAGGTTGAGCGAAGTTAGTTCCCCGGTAGCAAGCCCTTGAATCACAATCGCTGAGGTCTGACTACTTGCATTACCGCCCGCACTTATGAGCATGGTAATAAAGATCCATAGAAAATCGCTAAGCGTGGCTTGGTAACTTTGCAAAATAAGTGATGAAAAAGTCTGGGCAATCAACAGCACAATTAAAATGAAACTGCGTTCATAAAACATTCTGAAAAAAGAGGTCTCAAAATAGGTCTCTTTAATTGGCGCCATTGCAGCCATTTTATAGACATTCTCACTCGCCTCTTGTTCAATAACATCAACCAAGGTATCTGAAGAAATAATGCCGAGAAAAAGGTTGTTGGCCCCTATCACGGGCACCGTCATTAGACCGTAGTGGACCATGTCATTGGCCACTGTTTCCTGATCTTCTTCGGCAGCTACCACCATCTCATTTTTGCGCAGGAAGGAGGCAAGACGTTGTGAGGGATTTTTGAGTACCAGGTCTTCTAAGTTTATGTACCCTACCAGCTGGTTGTCCTGGTTTGTTACAAAGATCCTGCGATGCAATTCCTGGTCTGGCTGGAGGCGCTGGAGCACCTGAATACTTTTTTCCACCGTAAAATCTTGCATGAGCGTTAACACATCGGTGTCCATGATCCCCCCGGCAGATTGCGGATCAAACTGCATCAGGGCTATGACCATGTCCCGATCCTTTTTGTGCAACAGACGCAGATACTGCTTGAGTTCCTGATCAGAAAGATCATCAAACAAGTCAGTCAGCTCATCAAGCGGCGTATTATTGAGAATGTCAGTACGACTATGGTCATCCAAAAAGGAGAGACAAAAAACTTTGAGTGAATCGGGCAGATCTTGAAATACCGCCAAACGGAGTTCATGGGATAGGTTGAGGAATAACCCTTGAATTTTTTCGCGATCAAGGTTAGAGAGAAATTCAGCTATGTCGGCTGGGTGTTCTTGAACAAAAACTTCCCACAGGGCGGGCCCGAGTGGCGGCTCTTGTTCAATAACTGCGTCAATGTGCTCACGCACCTGATCAAAAATTTCTGACGCCATTGTTCAAACTCCTAGGTTCTGTGAACGAGATTTATTAAATGAGCTAAAAAACAGTATGTCTTCTTCAAATTTACCCTCGTCTTCCAATCTGTACGGATGCGGATCTAGTCGGAAGTGTTTGATCCTTTGCGGTTGCGTGCGTAGGCGTAGGCAAAGATAGTTCTGTTAACGCTCGAGCCTGTATCTCTTCCTGGCGAGATAAATCATCTTCGGGATCAGATACCTCTATGTCATCTAAGTCTTCCCTCATTGGTGCCTTGGGATTAACTACTGGATTTTTTCCTTTGGCACCATCTTTAGCCAAAACCAAAGAAACTCGAATCCTAAGGAGAGCTGCTTTCGCTTCTTCAATGACCTGATTTTTGCTTTTTTCATCACCGTTAACTTGACGCTGATCCATAGCTAAAGAAAGTTGATACCAACACAGAAATACTATGAATGGTATCGTTACTTGTTTCTTAAACATTTTAACCTCATGAATAAATTTGAAGTTTGAAGCTTACTACGTGTAGCTAACTATTTCGTTCACAGAACCTAGCAACAAACAAAAACTGAACCTTTTCCCCCAAGGTACCCAATCACCAACAAACTGTCCATTTGACTTACCGAAGCAACACTTTAAGGTTAAAGTGCGATTACATTTTGACCCACTTTTGCACTCAATTTTTTGAGCATAGAAACATAAAAGTCCCTACCATGACAAACGAAACTTCTCCCACCATCTTTAACCTCACCGCAACTGAAGAAGATATTCATCTTCGTCTCGATAGTTTCATTACCAAAAAAATCCCTGCCTATTCCCGCAGCTTTTTTAAAAAACTTTTTACCGACAACCTTATCACCGTAAACGGCACCGTTGTTACCAAGCCAAGCCAAGAACTCCGCTCCGGTGATGTGGTTACGGTACAGCTGCCGCCCCTGCCGCCACTTGGAACACCAAAGAAATTTGAGGGGGATCTGGGCGTACGCATACTGTTTGAGCATCCTGATTTTCTGATCGTATATAAACCTGCTGGGCTGATCACTCATGCACCACATGCCACTTCACTTGAAGTAACTCTGGTTGATTGGTTGCTCACCGCTTTTGCTGATCTTTCATCGGTGGGTGAAGCTGATAGGCCGGGCGTTGTTCATCGTCTTGATAAAGACACCTCGGGGCTTTTGATCATTCCTCGCAACAATCAAGCACTTGCCGCCTTCAGTGATCTTTTTAAAGAGAGAAAAATACATAAAACGTATCTTGCTCTGGCTACCGGACATCCAGCGCCTGAGGGAACCATTAATCTGCCCATTGCACGTCACCCGAACCTCAAATACAAAATGACGCACCTTAATGAAAAAATGGCACAGCAATGGAATATTAAAGGTCGCCCTGCGGTAACTCATTACAAAGTGTTGGAACAGTTTAAAGATTGCGCTTTGGTTGAAGTAAAACCGGTTACCGGCAGAACTCACCAAATCCGTGTACATTTCGCAGCCCTTGGCCACCCGCTGCTCGGCGACGCAATCTATGGAAAAGCATCGCCGCTTATTGGACGACAGGCGCTGCATGCGCAGGCACTCTCATTTGAATATCAGGGAAAACAGTATGATTTTTCTGCCGAGCTACCAGAGGATTTTGTTCAGGCAATCAATCAGCTCCGTCACCGTTAACTCCACATATTTTTTCCATCTACGAATTTGGTCCTGCGTAGCTGGTTCTTCCTGCGTATGTTTAGCTCGGTGGTGAACGCGGCGGGAAATTTTTTTGAGTCGGTTAAATTCGTGTTCAAACGCTGTTATCATCGATTCATTATCTTCAATGATTACATTTTCACGATTATAGCGATCTGCTTTTTGTGTTGGGTTATACGAACCGGTCCACAATAATTTTTTATCATCTTTATTTTTGGTGAAAATAAAAAATTTATTATGCATAATACTTTGTGAACCACCATCATAGACATAGACAGGAATGTCGTACTCTTTAAGCAGAAGAACTTTGCCCCAATTTTTATCAACGCTAAGCACATCTGCTACCACTTCAACCTCAACACCGCGTTCTTTTGCTTTGCCCAGTTCTTCAACAATCCCTTTATCAGTGATCAGATACACCGCCATCTTGATACTGTCTTGCTCTTGCCTGATAAGTGTTATTAATTTGCTGCGAACATTATCATCGGGAGAAAAATAAACTTCGGGAAATGAAAGGACGTTCGAGATCCACCACACCAGTACAAAAACAATGATCTTATTTTTTACGTGGTGCATAACGGAATCCTTCGATGATACTATTTTTTGTTTTGATTTTAGATTTTAATCTTTTACGGCAGATCGCACTGTTCCTGTGACCTTAGAAACCCCGTTTGAAATTTGGTCGCGGAAAGTATACAGCAGCCACACAAAAGCGATACCGGCGAGCATGTTTTTTACATTCTCCCAGCGCTTGCCAAGAAGTTCACGATTTTTGTACAAAATAATACCGACAAGTATGGAAAGGATTATTGCTTTCACTTCACGTGCGGCATATACGATGTTCGCGTGGTTTCTTAATAAGATACGATCTGCAAATCTCTTATGTTTGTTTTGCGCAGAAAGTGCTTTTAAAATACCCACATCTTGTAAAGATAAAAGCAAGCCTTCTTCAGCATGCTCCCAACATTCATCCATCCGATCAGTTATATTTCCATCCTCTGCACCCAAGTGTGGTGCTGCATGAGCATGGCGAAAGTTCATGGCTGCAAGCCGGTGATTAAGTGCTGGCCAAAATTCTGCGTACATGCCGGTTGTTTGCGCGCCTGCCACTAAGAACAGTACTGATTTTGCGATCTTCATGGAATCTCCTTTTTAGAATTTGAATCAGCCTAGTCACAAAATGGGGAGCTCGTCAAAGCACCTC
>JABCYS010000044.1 GCA_013290085.1 Candidatus Babelota bacterium | reverse complement strand
CGGTGACCAGTTCTAGTTCGTCAATGAGTTTTTGATGGAGGCGCGAACCTTTTCCTGAAAAAATCCAAGCAAGAACGTCTATGGTGTAATCCAGTTTTTCTTTTGAGCCGGGAATAGTCCATCCCAGCATAACCATGGGTTGTTGGACATCCCGGTACAAGGTTACTGCCTGGGATACAAGGTCCTTGTTGATATAAAATTCTTTTTTCCGGTAAGCAGGATCCGGTTCAATGCCTGCAAAGGCGCGCTCTGCCAATGCAAATGCTTCTTCTGTATCCACATCCCCCACAATCACGAGCGTTGCATTGTTCGGCACATAGTGCTTTTTGTAAAAGTTGATCAGAGCGTTGCGATCCAGGCTCCACAAATCTTGCTTGTAGCCAATGATAGGGTGGTGATACGGGTGATCGGGAAAAATGGCGGCGATCATATCTTCAAGGAGTGTTGATGGATAGTTGTCTTTGTACAACTTTAATTCTTGGATGACCGCTTTTAATTCTGAGTTCAGAAATTGTTCGTTAAAGGTACAGTTGCGCATGCAGTCGGCCATGATCGGCAAAGCAATACGCCAGTTCTGGCTGGGGAAATCAAACAGGTAACCGGTGTAGTCAAAAGAAGTGAATGCGTTGCACATGCCCGATAATTTGTGAGTAATTTCATTGATATCGGATTCGGAAAGTTTTTCCGTACCTTTAAAAATCATGTGCTCAATGAGGTGGGCAAGTCCTTTTTCTCCGGTGCCTTCATCTTTTGAGCCAACGTTGTACCACAGTTGGAGTGAAACTTTTGGGATGAGGTGTGACGGTTTAACCAGAACGGTCATACCGTTGGCTAGATTATATTTTTGAACTTTTGAAGAAACTTTTTCTTGTTTTTCTTGCATTGGTTACTCACTAAAATTTTATGCGCGGCTGCGGCTTGGATAGTTTGGGATAATTTTTAAAACTGGATTTTTTGGCTAATTAGGAAAAGAGCTTATATGATTACGGTGATTTTTTCAGCAGTTGATCATCTTTTTATTTTTTATGCGCCACACCAGCCATCTTATTCCCGTTAGCCTACACCTTCTCACGCCGTGCACCATTGCCCTTATTCTTGGTATTTGGTGGCAGGCTTATTATTTTTGGCAGTTTGCCGCCCTTCTGTGGTTATTGGCAGCAACGGTGTGTGCCATTCGTTTCAACAGTTATTTACCACAGCTGTGTATTGTCGCCTGTTTTTTCTTTGTCGGCTCTGTACTTTATTTTCGTCAGCAGCACCGTTTTGCAACTTTCCAGCAACTGACCTATGGCCAGGTCTTTGATGTACAAGGAACCGTGCTTGAAGTAGAACCGATACACAAAAACTGGATGCGTCAGATGATAAAGATTGCTGTTACGAAAATGAGACAGGAGCATGATGCGGCGTGGAAGAATGTTGATGGGGTGATACAACTTTATATGTATGGCTACCTCCCCGTGCACGTGGATGACGTGGTGGAGTTTTTCCAGTTAACTTTTAAGCCTGCAAAAAAAGAATCTTTTTCTTCGTACCTTATTAAGGAGGGTATCGATGCAACGTTGTTTTTAATGAGAGCTGATTACGCACTTTTAGAACGGCCGGAGCACTCTTTCTGGCGAAGCTTGGCGCGCAAGCGGCAGCAGATTTTTGAGCAGTGCAAAAAGAAACTATCGGCAAGCGCTTTCGCACTCTTTTCAGTCATTTTTTTGGGAAATAAAAATATCGATAAGAACTATGTTGAAGATCAGCAGATCTTTTTCAAAATGTGGGGATATCTCATCACCTTGCACGGTCGGGGCTTCACTTAATTTTATTGCTGTTCATGTTTCAATTTTTCCTGCGCTTCATCCCCGTTCCTTTTATGGCCAAGCAGATTTTTTTATTGTGCGTCGTCGGCGTCTATTCATTATTAAGTTGGGCAAGCATTTCGTACCTGCGAGCACTCATCACTTTTTTATTTTACACGCTTTGCAACGTATTCATGGTACCGATTCAGCTGGTGCATTTAGTTTCGCTGGCGACCTTCGTCGTGCTCATTTTTAATCCGAGCCAGCTCTTCTTTTTAGATTTTCAGCTGAGCTTTGGACTTACGTTTGCACTTGCATGGTTGAGTCATGTGCAGAAACATCGACGGGTAATTGAGGGGTGATCATTCTCCCTGCTTGCAAAAAAGTTCTTATGCAATAGCTACTTTTTCTTGCTTAGCCCGCTTGGCAACTTTTGCATTCTGCTTTTTCTTGTGAGTAGATTTTTGTGCAAGATGCTGATTTTCATGCGGCTTGGTTACATTTTGTGCAACAGGCATCTGCTGTGCTATTTCTGCAGAAAGGTCTTGCCTGCAGACGGGGCAGCTGGTATGTCCGTTTCTAATCCAGGTTTGTAAGCATGGCTCAGCATGAAATTTGTGGCCTATTGGTTTACATTTAGTTTTATACGTTGTTTCTGCTGTCATTGGTCCACCTGCTTCACCATAACAAATAGGGCATTCATGTTCCGCTTGCAATTGTTCAAGTTCTACCTTTTCTTTCTTTGTTAGAGGCGCTGTCTTTTCTTTCTCTGTCAGAGATGCCACCCTTTCTTCCTCCGCCACAGATGCCGCTCTTTCTTGCGGAGTTAGGTTTGGTTTTAGGGTAATTGATGCTAGATCAGCGCGTGTTAGAAGAGTTGGATTGATAGTTCGAGGTGATAAATCTAATGTCTCCATATTTCTTCCCCGAAAGTGTGCCCTTATCAAGTTAACTTGCTCTTGAGACAATCTGTTGCCATGAAGCATAAGCGCTTGAAGATTGACAAGACTATTAAATATGCCATCAGGCAAAGTGCTTAGCGGGTTGTTGTTAAGATCGAGCCGTTGAAGACTGGAGACTGTAGAGAATATTTCTAAGGGCAAGGTGTTTAGCTGGTTGCTGGAAAGATCGAGGAATTGAAGACTAGTTAGGTCATTAAATATAACTACAGGCAGGGCACTTAGCTGGTTGTTTTCAAGATAGAGCCTTTGAAGACTGGTTAGACCATTAAATATGCCTACAGGTAATATGCCTAGTGGATTGTTGTAAAGCCAAAGCCCTTCAAGCTTGGTTAAACCATTAAATATGCCTACAGGCAGGGCACTTAGCTGGTTGTCTTCAAGATGGAGCTCTCTTAGGTTGGTAAAGCCATTGAATATTCCTGCTGGCAGCGTAGTTAGGTGGTTGCGAATAAGACGGAGCTTTTGAAGTCTTGCTTTACCCCTTAGCATAAAGCGAAAAATGCTATCAAACCCCTCTAAACTAGTCAGTTCTTTGTTTGATAAATCCAACACTCCATTTACGATCTGCTTTTCTTCAGGCCGTAAATCCCTTATCGATTTAGGCACTATTTCCATCGGCAATGATTCAATAGATAGTAATGCCAGCAAGCTTGCAAGAACTATATTTTGTATCTTCATTCTTTTCCCTTTTTTAAAATATTTACCGCTTTTAAAAATATAAAAAAATAAATATAGATAAATCAACCGATGTGAGAAATGTTGTCGCAAAATCCCTTGCTATTTAATGAAGCCACTCAATAGCTTCCTTTAAAAAACTTCAAAAATATCTGTGATACTGAGCGATTTAATTTTTTATGCAACAGCAACTTTCTCTTGCGTAATCTGCTTGGCAACTTTAACCGCATGATTTTTCTTGTGAGCAGATTTTTGTGCAAGATGCTGATTTTTCTCCGGTCTAGATAAAGGCTTCATCCCTTCTATCTCTTGATTTAACGTTACTATAACTTTAGGATGTGCTCTTCGTAATTCCTTTGAAACGGCAACCATCTCTTTCTCGTCCAGGAGATTGCCTGAAATGGCAACCCTTTCAAAGTGCACAGGGCCATTAAAGAGTGTAGGAGGCAATGGTGTTTTTAGTTTATTGTTATCAAGGAAAAGCCATTCAAGCTTAGTAAGCCTCAGTAAAAGATTGTCGGGCACTGCCTCAAGTTCATTGAAGTCAAGATGCAGTTGGCGAAGATTAACAAGGTCATCAAATATCCCCGCCGGCAAGGCACCTAACTTGTTGTGATCAAGTTTTAGAATCTCAAGCTTCCTAAGCTGCTTAAATGTCCCTAACGGCAACTCTTTTAAATTGTTGAAGGTAAGATAGCACTTTTCAAGATTAACAAAGTCGTCAAATATCCCTGCCGGTAATTTTTCTAAATAATTGCCGTAGAGCCTAAGCACACGAACCTTTTCAGGCTCTTCAATGTTCTTAAGACCTTTCAAACTGGTAAGTTTTTTTCGCGATAAATCAAGCACGCCATCTTTCACTTCTACTTTCCCTTGATCAAACAGATCGCTTACTGATTTTTCAATAGGCAATCCATCGCCCAACAATTCGATAGATATCAATGTCAGCAGACTTACCAGAACTATATTTTGTATTTTCATTATTTTTTCCTTTTTTTAAAAAACATGCCGCAATCAAAAATATAAAAAAGGGGATAGAGATAAATCAACATATGTGAGAAATGTTTGCGAGCGCTAAGCATTCACAACTCCTCCCAAAATGCAAAACTATTGAACAGTTCCCCCTGCATACAGTACCCTAACTAAAAACAAGGAGTACGCATGAAGCTGCTATCAAAACTATCTTTTCTCATCTTATTATTTTTCTCCCCTGATTTTTCTGCTCGAGAAATCAGCTCGTGGCAATTTAATGACCTGCCAGAGGATACTTACGAATTAGATGACTCATCATTCCGTGGTGTTGCCATCAAATTGCCTGATAAAAAAAGCCCTTTTATCAGGCAAGCAAAAAAGAAATGGTCATTCTTTGTCTACATAGCCGCACGTAATGACTTACATCCTTTTTCAAAAACCAATATCCGACAAATGCTTGAAGTTGGTTCAAACGAAAATATTAATATTGTAGTGCAACTTGATGAACCGGGAAAAAATGGAACACAAAGATTTTTTATTGAAAAAAATAAAATAACCGTCGCCTTCCAAGACCAACAACGATCCAACAGCGGTGATCCCGAAACCCTAATTAACTTTTGTCACTGGGGCGTCACGAACTTTCCTGCCGATCGTTATGCCCTTGTTCTGTGGGACCACGGCACCGGTAGCTCTATCGATCCTTACCTTTCTCGATCATTAGACCCACTTGAACTCTTTAGCATCAACCCAACTATTAATCGCAACACCAACCACCCTCTTCTTTCACTACCTTGCCTAGAAGAAGAAAAAAAAGAAGAACAGATACAGCGTGGCATTTGTTTTGACGATGCCTATAAAAGTTATATTAATAACCAAGGATTAATGTACGCCTTTAAGGCCATGGATGAACGGTTCATGCACGGCACAAAATGGAGCGTTGTTGGTTGCGATGCATGCTTGATGGCCGATCTTGCAACATTATCCATCCTAAAAAATTATGCCGAATATTTTGTTGCTTCAGAAGATGTTGAACCAGGTACGGGGTGGAACTATCGCTTAGTCCTCAGTCCGTTTCTCACGCAAGATCTTGATCCCGAATCTTTTGCGCGCCACATCGCCAACAGTTATGCACAGGCATACAACTCATTTATCAGTGATTACACTATGTCGGCCATGAACTTAACTCACTTCGCATCACTTGAACAAACGGTCCAGGAAGTTTCACTCCTCCTTCTTGAATGTCTGCGCATCCAAAAAGATCAGACGGTTAAAGAAGCGTTGCGTTTAAGCTGTAACCGTCGCTTGTGCACCAGTTTTGATGAACCGTCGTACAAAGACCTTCATCATCTGTTCAGCAATATTTTACGCAACCTAGAGCTTTTCAGATTTACTGACACCGCCCAAGGAGAATGGTTGCGTAACTCACTCAAAGAAAAACTGACACAAAGTATGAACCTTATTAAAGGTATTGTTGTTGCTAACTGTGCAGGAAAATCATGGCCACATGCCCAAGGCATCACCATTTATATGCCAGAGACGCGCATGCACAGTTCGTTCCCAAGAACTACTTTTGCCCTCAGCAATGCTTGGTATCCATTTTTAAAACAGTTCCTCACCGCTTAAGACGTCTTTAGCTTTGCAACATCATCAATGCTTAGACTGCTTACTACCCGATTTAAGGCTTCAACGGCCGACGCTTCTGTAATGTGCGTTGCGGTTCCTGAAGATGCGCCACCGAGGGCAGCCTCCTCTAAAGCATCTATCGTGGGATCTGTGGGTAAGTTAGGATTTTTGGCCTTAAAGAGGGCTCGTAATTGTGCAAACTGTTCTTTTGCATTATGAACCAACGCAGCCTCATCCTTATCATAGAGGGCCTGAACAATCCCTTTAAATCGTCCATGAGTATAGAGCCATGCACAATCACATCTGTTTTTGCCAGACAGAACTCTGAAATATTGCACAAGTCCTTGGATGTTGCAGCATTCGCGGCTTGAGGTGGCATTATAATCGATTATACGTACAATTTCGCCGGGCTCCCATTTGCCATAGACAAACCTCACCCGACCCGAAAAAGCAGATGATGATACTGTTGATAAGTCACCATCCATGGCATGAGCGCCGAATGTTAATGCAAAGAGAGGGAAAGAAAGAAGTTTCTTCATAAAACTACCCCATATAAATGTTGTTAATTGGTTAGGTTAATTATTCCACCAAACCCATATAAAATATCTATAGGATTTTTTTTGCCGCCACAAGGACCTTTTTTTAGCAATGCCTCTTTCCTCTTCTTAGTTTTCAGGCACATGCAAACGCACTATACTGATGCAACATTTATCTTTCCCTAAAAAAGGTTGCTCAGATTCATGGATCCTAAATCATATAAACAAACCCTCCTCGACCAACTCTACGCCCCCTACAAAAACTGTACCCAATGTCCACTCGGCACCATGGGACGCACGAATGTTGTTTTTGGCGAGGGGAACCCGGACGCCAAGCTTTTATTTGTCGGCGAAGGTCCGGGTCGGGATGAAGACCAACAAGGGCGACCATTTGTCGGCCGGTCGGGAAAACTCCTTACCAAGACGCTTGAGGGATTGGGCCTGGAACGAAAAGACGTTTATATAGCCAACGTGGTTAAATGCCG
This sequence comes from Candidatus Babelota bacterium, assembly GCA_013290085.1. The sequence continues at coordinate 416 of JABCYS010000044.1, read as the reverse complement.
CCCTCCCGGTAACCGGGCACCGACTCCCCTGGAGAGTTCCATTTGCATGAGTCTGTTTCTTTTTAACCAAATTAAAATCATCCGCCCCAAAATAATCTGCACCCTCGGCGCCACCGCCCTGCAAGGACTTTTGGGACCTGACATTAAGATTTCTAAGGTCAGGGGCTCTTTGCAGCGCAAGGACGATCTTCTAATTCTTCCCACCTACCACCCAGCCTATATTTTGAGAAACGCAACCCAGCTGGGCACGTTTGTAGGCGACATCGCAAAGGCCCTTGAACTGATAGGCGCATAGGGTGGTTCGTGCCAGCTATGTGGACAAATTGTGGATAAGTGGCAAAAAAATGTGGATAACTTTCTTTTTTTTGTGGATAAGTGCCTAAAAAATGTGGATAACTTTGTTTACATAAGAAGTT
>JABCYS010000043.1 GCA_013290085.1 Candidatus Babelota bacterium | reverse complement strand
ACCCTTTTTATACGTGTCAGCTGGGTGATTAATGTGTTCAATCCATGAAAGATCAGAGATATGAACAAGCCCGTCAATGCCAGGTTTTAAGGTAACGAATATACCAAAGTCGGTGATGTTGCTGATAATACCTTTAACCTTTTGACCAACAGAGAACTCCTTGCTGAGTGATTCCCAAGGATTTTTGCCAAGTTGTTTGATACTCAATGACATTCTTCTGTTTTCTTTATCAAGAGATACCACGAGCACTTCAATTTGATCGCCAACTTTATAGTGTCGTTTTAGGTCAGTGATACGTTCACTCCAAGAAATTTCTGAGATGTGAACAAGGCCTTCAACGCCTCTTTGAATTTCAACAAAAAGACCGTAATCGGTAATGCTAGAAATAGTTCCTTTAATACGAGAACCAACAGCCAAGATCTTATCGATATTTTGCCACGGATTGTCAGCAAGTTGTTTCATGCCGAGTGATACTTTGGCATTATCTTTATCGATAGAAAGAACCTTAACGGTGATGTTGTCACCAATTTTTACCAGTTCGCTTGGATGAGCAATACGACCCCAGGTCATATCAGTGATATGGAGCAAGCCATCAACGCCGCCAATGTCTACAAACACACCGTAATTGGTGATGTTCTTAACCACACCTTGTACAACAGAACCGTCAGTAAGAGCATCAAGGATTTTCTTACGAGCTTCAGTGCGTAGGTTAGAGAGGTATTTGCGACGAGAAAGGATAACATTGCCGCGTTTTTTATTAATTTTAATAATGTCAGCAGTTACGGTTTGACCAACAAAATGATCAAAATCCATAACGCGATGAACGTCAACTTGAGAACCTGGCAAGAATGCAGGGATACCAATATCAACGCTTAAGCCACCTTTAACTTTGTGGGTAATAACACCCTCAACAGGCTTACCTTCTTCAAAAAGCTTAGTGATAAGGTCCCAGGTGCGCATTTCTTTCGCTTTTTCGTACGAAAGAACGACAAGACCATCCGGTCCTTCAAGTTCATCGAGGATTACTTCAATAGGTGAGCCAACGGCTAATTTTTTGATTTCATGAGGAGAAAATTCATGGCCAGAGATGAGGCCATCAGATTTGTAGCTTATATCAACCAGGACACCATCATTGTCTGCTCTTAAAATGGTACCGGTCAAAAGCTGACCTTTTCTGAGTTTGTCCAGACCTTCATACAGGGCTGCAAGCTGAGCAACTTGTTCTTGGTTGAGAGCGAGGCTGTCTTCAACAATTCTGCCGACACGGGCATATTGATTGGAGCGAATAATTTCTTTTGACATAGGGATTCAATTCCTTCCAGCAGCGCAACAGGCTGTGGGTTAAGGGGTTAAACATTCAACAACAGACATAATGTACCAGATATTGCCCAATAGGCAACTGGCGCGGGGCTCAAAAATGGCTAAAAAGTGCGTATATTTGCTAGTTTTGGGCCGATCCGTTTGACAAGGTACCCTAGAAGACCGTAACCTGGAATGGTTCAGTTAGCACTTTCCTTAATACCCCCCTTATCAAATCGGACCCTACTCCCATGACCTCTTTTAAAGATTTACAATTACTCCCCCAGATTCAACAGGCGCTTGATGAGCTTGGTTTTACACAACCAACAGAAATTCAAAAACGCGCCATACCAGTTCTTTTAGCCCCAGAAAAAATTGATCTCCACGGCCAAGCACAAACCGGAACCGGAAAAACACTCGCCTTCGGTATCCCGTTACTTCAAAAAATAGACCTTAAAAACAGATCGGTTCAGGGGTTAATCGTTGCCCCAACCCGAGAACTTGTGGTGCAAATCACTGCCAGCTTACGGCAGGCCGCCAAACACCTGCCGGTTATCATCGAACCTATTTATGGTGGTGTCTCTATGCCGGAGCAAATAAATGCCCTGCGCCGTGGCGTGCATGTCGTCGTTGGAACACCCGGGCGACTTAACGATCACCTCCGTCGCAAAACTCTGAACTTAAAAGATCTTAATACCTTAGTGCTTGATGAAGCAGACATTATGCTTGATATGGGGTTCAAGGAAGAGGTTGATGAAATTTTAACATTCGCGCCAAAGACTCGCCAAATCTGGCTTTTCTCAGCTACCGTAAAACCGGGCATTGATGACATCATGAAACGGCACATGAAAAATACGGTGTCGGTCAGAGTGAGTCCAAAAGACGTAACGACGGGAAAAACAAAACAATATTTCTGCGTGGTACAACAACGCTATCGTACTGAGGCGTTGTGTCGTTTTATCGACAACGCTCCGGAGTTTTATGGTTTTGTTTTCTGTCCTACCAAAATATTGACTAGCGAAGTTGCAGAACGACTCATGCGTCGCGGTTACAAGGCCAATGCATTGCATGGTGACTTGAGCCAAGCACAGCGCAATAGAATCATTAAGAAATTTAAAGAAAAAGATTTTCCTATCTTAGTAGCAACCGATGTGGCAGCACGCGGGATTGACGTTGCAGATTTGACGCACGTTATCAACTATTCCCTCCCCGATGATTTAGAAAGTTACGTTCATAGAATTGGGCGTACGGGCAGAGCGGGGAAAGAAGGCATCGCAATTACCTTTATCGCGCCAAGTGAGAAGAGAAAAATTAATATGCTTGAACGTAGGTTTAAGGTAGAGGTTCATCCTATTGATATCCCGACTGCTAAAGAAATAGCGCACGTACGCAGTCAGCTTGCAGCTGATTACATGAAAGGGTTGCTTGAAAAGCAACACGCCGCACCGTATCAAGAACAGCTTGAAGAGCTACTTAATTCGTACGACGATCAAAACATAAAAAAAGTATTAGTCGCTGTCCTGTACGATAAATTCCTCAAAGATCTTGCTCAAGAAGAAAGCATTCCATTTGTTCACGCTACCGAACTTACAACGCATGACGATCTTTCAGAATTGTTCTTAGGCGTTGGCCAGGATAAGAATATTACCAAGAACGATATTATCAATCGCTTGGTAGAAACCAATAAAATCAAAAAAGATCAAATCAAGCGCATCAAGCTTATGCGTGGGCATAGTTTTGTCGTAGTACCGGCAGATTTAGCCGATGGTATTGTTGAAGCTCTTCAACTCGATCCTCAGGTGCAAGGAAACCGCATGCGTGTCAGCATCACTGCTGAGCAGCCGTCAGAACAAGGACAAGGGCATCGCCAAAGGCGCCCAGAAAGATCTGATAGAGGTGGCGGCAGAAATCGTGGGGGTTTTGGTGGGCGTCGTAGAGATCGTCGGTTTTAAAAAAAGTTTATAAGGTTTTGTAAGTTATAAAGAAGAGGGCCTGGAAGAAATTCTGGGCCTTTTTTTCAAAGTATCTCAGTGCTAGGATAATTAAGGTATTGCATTATAGTTAAAGTGAGAAATCCTTATGCATTTTCTTCGAATATCAGCTTCATTTGTCGTTCTGGCTTTTATCAGCTTTGTTTGCGCTTCTCACACACCACAAATCTCGTTTGCAGAAGAACTGCCGTCTGAGCCGCAATGGCCAGGGAAAAAAATAGTTATTCTGGTTGATGAGACGCCTGTTGGTTTCATTAACTATGCGCAGTTAAATTCGAGTTTTGGTTGGTATGCATTGTATGAGCTTTTTATCCATCCGGAATATCGCAGTAATGGTTATGCAAAAGAGTTGATTAAGCATACGTGCGACACATTGGTAAAAAGTGGTGCACGTAAAATATTCATCCAGCCCGGACCCTTTGAGCTAGGGGACCAGGGGCAGATCATTGAGATTGAAGATCGTGCAGAAAGGTTGAAAAACCTTGTGCGATTATACAGTGGTAGTGGCTTTGCTCCTGCTTCAAAATGGCTCAGAGTTATTGCCGTGCCCATGTATAAGATTGCCGGGATACCAGAAAATCCGGATTACCTGATGGTTTTTTCTGTTTAATTGGGAAATGACGATGAAGTATAAAGAGTATGTTGCTCAAGTTACCTTTGATAGTGATGCAAAAATATTCCATGGCGAAGTCATGGGATTACAGGATGTTGTTACCTTTCAAGGAACAACGATGAAGGAACTTGAGAAGGCATTTAAAGATTCGGTTGATGATTATCTGAAGTGGTGCGAGGAGCGTGGCGAGATGCCTGAGAATGATTCTCGGGCAGTTTACACTGAACAATCTAAAAGTTCGAAGTGTACGCTGAGAGCTCCACCATTGAGGCCTTATCCCACTACGACAACAACGACATGATTATGTTCTTAACCTGCGGTGTTGACGCAGAAAGAACAATGACCGCAGTAGCCACTGAAAAAGCTAGCAACACAAAAACAACAAAGACCAAAATCGCCATAACAAAGAGCCGCCAAAAATCAGAATCCTGGAACTCCGGCGCCCTACCAATAAACTTAGCATAAAGACTTGAGGCAAGCGTTGCTTCAACGGCAGACAGCACCACGGATATACATGTTGCCACGAGAATGCCAATCACCGGAAGAAGCACAAACATAACAAATGCGCGGTCAGTGGTATGAAACGTTACTAAGTTGAAGTAGGCAAGCAAAAAGGGCGTGCGCACAATAACCTGATAAAAAAGCAACTTGCCCAGCCAACTTTTGAGCAAGAGAAGCCCGCCGCCAGCACCAAGAATCATGCTCGGCTCTGAAACAATAGCCTTTATTGCCCATGAAGCAGCATACGCAACTGAATGGTTGCCCGTAAAAACCGGGATGATTAAAAAGTTGATGAGCCACCAAAAAGTTTCCAATGCTTCAAAAAAAACATACGAAAGAATATCTGTTTTGGCCTCTAAGGTAGTTGAGGTATGAAAAAATGAAGTTCCTATAAGTGCACTAACCAATGCCCAACTAATTACTTGATTCATTTTTCCCCAGCTAAGTCCGACACACTTTAATAGAGAGAGGGGATGTTTTTTTTCTAAATACGATAAGTGAAAGTAGGAAATCCCAAGATAAATAAAATTAAAAATAATGAGCCCTACAAAACTAAAAACAAACACATACACATACCCCGGCAAGTTTAAAAAATTATGTTTTGTTGAGAGTTCTAAAAGAACCGGCGCGCCAAAAAAACTCCACAGTATCGATGGCACAGAAAAAATAATGAGTTTGCTGTGACTTAACACAAATTGAAGACTGGTAAATATAGTAGCAAATCCAATGAGTACTCGTTTTACGGTGTGCATCATTTTAAATCTCCTTATTAACGCCCATTAACCTATTTTTTTGCGATATACCTAATTTCCTTGTTTAACAAAAAAAAGCTCCATATCAGTGAAGTAACGGCCATAACACAGGAAAGTATGTGAACACGATGGCTGATAAATGCCATGACAGGCATGAGCCGCTTAAGACGCTTGAGTTGTTTGAACCCCACTAAAAATCCGTGAGTCTGAGCAATTAGTTGAAGCTTGAAGTAAAAATAAACTAATGAACTACCAAGAATGACAAAAAATATAACGAGAACATAAACGCTTATCCGAATTGAAATGGGGATACTCAAGCACATAAACCGTTCGATAAAATTTCTCCCGTCCCCGCGGCGATTAGTCCAGTAACAAAGGATGACTCCTAAGCCTACAATGCCAACAACCACAATATCAGTGACGGAGTTAAAATCGTTGAAAACTTTTAACGGCGGAACGTGAGAAGATTTCGTTGCCAGAAACTTGTTACTTATGGCGTAAATCAAACGGTAAATGCCAGGGACCCAGTTAGAACCCATGAGCCCGGTTGGCACATAAATCATGATGGCCAGCAAATATTTTAATTTTTCTCGTGTGGTAAGTGTGTGAGTTTTAAATCGCTGCGCAAGTGCGTGATAGTTCCAGATATACATGCATCCCCCTCAAACTATTATCTTCACTATAGCTGAGGGGGATCTTTTTCTTCAATGATTTAGATTAAAAACGATGTAGTGGCAAACAGGGCAAACAATTTTTGCTTGGAACAAAAACAAGCCGGTGTAGTTTACGAAAGGTTAGGCAACGCCTAATAACTCAACATCGAAAATAAGTGTTGCGTTTGGCGGAATGACAGCGCCCGCACCGCGGCTACCGTAGCCAAGATTGGCAGGGATAACCAAGCGACGCTTTTCTCCCACCTTCATACTAAGAACACCTTCATCCCAGCCCTTGATTACTTGGCCAACGCCAACAACGAACACAAAGGGCTCACCGCGATCAACTGAACTATCAAACTTTGCGCCAGGCTCACCATTTTTATCAAGCCAGCCAGTATAATGAACGGCAACCCGTTGTCCTGCGGCAGGAGATTTTCCATCAGCAGGGGCTGCTTGAAGAATTTCATATTGAAGACCGGAAGGGAGAACTGTTTTTGCCATAGAAGCCTCTGATTGAGAAGGTGAAGATTCTTTTTTGCCCGTTGCATTACCACATGCTGGTAAAAGAAGAATGGGAGTTAGTAGAAAAATGTTTTTTGAAAAAAGTTTCATTTCTTACTTTCAGTTAAAAAGTCAAAAACTATTTGTGTCCAACTTTCCATGCGATCATAAAAATCTCTGAGTTCTTCCAAAGAAAGTAAAACGCCACTTTTTAATTCTGATTTTACGGTGATGCGAGGAGAGTCGCCTTTGAGTAAAAAAACAAAACCGGCATGAACCTGACCAACGGCATTGGAGTCATCATTTAAAATGCCAAGTGGTTCGATGGTAAATGTTCCTTTAAAGTTAACTTCTTCATGAAACTCGCGACGAGCCCAATCAGCAATAGAATCGCTGCTTAAATCTTCTTTTCGAATGTGGCCACCAATGCCAAGAGAATATTTACTTTGAAGGCGCTGCTCACTTGATTTTGATTGGCGCTGCATTAAAAAGTAGCGATCTTGATATTCGTAAATAAGGTAGGGAATAATTTGTTTGTAGGTAGGATCTGTTTCCATGTGGGAGCGCGGCATGAACTCCTGTTTTTTTTGAATGAGTGTGCTGTATTTTTCAAAATCTACACTTTTCATGCCAGACCAGGCACCTTTGGGAAAAAGCTCATCTCGTTTTATGACCAAGATAAGTTCATCATTTTCAACAATCGGCGCTTGGGGTTTTTGCGTTACTGCTTGTTTCATAAAAAAATCCCTTTTTGAAATGGGGTTGCATCTTTTTGCCCTCGGCAGCATACCATATTTTTTTTCCTTTCCCACCTCAAATGAGGAGGGGCTTAGTTGGCGTGTTCTAATTTGGCAGAATTGCGGTCTGTCATAATGAGGATATAATTGAAAGCGTTGTATTAAGCTGGTTGGTTAATCTGTCAAAAAAGGGCTTTGCATGAATAAATTCACGCTTTCCTTAGCGCTAATAGTTATCGGCGGCTTTCATTTTTCACAGAGCATGTCTCGGGCCGACCATAAAAAACAGCTCGTTGCTCAACGTATGAACCCCGAGGATCATAGACTGTTAGATATGGTACTTGTTTTAACTAATTTTCATGCTGCAGTACGAGCAGGGGATGTTGCTGTCGTTGAAAAAATATTAAAAGAA
>JABCYS010000042.1 GCA_013290085.1 Candidatus Babelota bacterium | reverse complement strand
GGCGCTTGTAAGAATTAGGAAGCAAAAGAAGTTTTAATTTTGTTGTGAGTTTATGAATGTTACTGTTTTTCTAGTGCGCGAGATGCGTCGAATGCCGGCAAAGCACACGCCCCCGGCTATACATTGTGCTAAAAGTTTTTGATAGCCATTGAGTCCATCTGACAATAAACAAAATGCTAGCACTCCCCCTACCGTCATAACCTGACCTGCTATCAAACCTATTTGATCGCCTGCCCTTTTTCCAACATCGAGCGCCGCTGCGCTCATACCTGCTAAAACTACGGTTGCGCTTCTTTTTAGTTTTTGTTGCATTGTTTTTTCTGGAGTTGTAGATATTGCTGACATTGTTGCGCAACTCCCCATCAGCGCTAGCAAAAATAAATTATTAAAAAGTTTCATAAGAATCACAAAAAATTAGAACAAAAGTTTTACTTTTTGGATGGTTTTGCTTTTTGATTTTCTACAATCTTTTTTGCACAATCGCCAGCCAAAGAAAGACCATTTTTGAGGCAATACCAGGCGAAATGAATACTCGCGAAGGTGCCAGCAAACGCAACAGTGCCTATCAAATTTTCTTTTTTTAAATAGAAAGGACGTAAAGGCTCTGCATCAGCGTTGTAATTGCGGATAAAATCGCGCGTCAAAGCAAACCCTGTCAACGCCCCTACAGCCCCTCCAACAACCCCAGCCGCATAGCCCGCTAGTTTTCCACCATTCAGTAAAACCTCTTTAGCTATTGTTTTTGATCTTTCTTGTTGTGTTTCTTGTGCTGGAACTGTAGCAAACATTGTTGCACAACTTCCCATTGCTACCAACAACATTATTCTTTTTAATACTTTCATAAAAAAATCTTCCTTATTAGGTTAGGGAATATATTCGACACGGCATGATCGAGCAACCATTTTAATGCAATCCTTGTCCAAAAAAATTATTTCACCTGTTCGAATATTTTTTTCATTGAAGCCAAAGAGCCGACTAGAGAGCTTGCTTCATAAGGAACAACAATCATCTTATCTGCCTTATCTTTTGTCATTTCAGGCAATGCCTTAATGTATTGCATAGCAATCAGGTAGGGAAGTGGATCACCTTGAGGCACGGCTCGTTGGATCATTTCAATAGCTTTTGCTTCAGCTTCTTGAATTTTTAAACGGGCTTGCGCTTCACCTTCTGCATTCAGAATTCTAGCTTCAGCGTGTCCTTTTGCGCGAAGAACATTTGATTCACGTTCACCTTCTGCTTCTAAAATAGCAGCGCGTTTTTTACCTTCTGATTCAAGGATGATCGCACGGCGGTCACGTTCAGCACGCATTTGTTTTTCCATCGCTTGGCGAATATCTGCAGGAGGATTAATTTCTTGCACCTCTACACGATTTACTTTAACGCCCCATTTGTCAGAGGCTTCGTCAAGAATGATGCGCAATCTTTCATTAATACCGTCACGGGATACTAAGGACTCATCAAGATCCATAGACCCGATAACATTACGGAGTGTTGTTTGTGTAAGTTTTTCTATTGCTGAAGGAAGATCTACTACTTCGTACACGGCAGCTTTTGGATCAGTGATTTGGTAGTACAAGAGTGCGCTAATTTCCATGGTCACATTATCTTTGGTAATAACGTTTTGTTTTGGGAAATCGTACACCGCTTCACGAAGGTCAATGCGGCTTATTGTTTGCAGGGTGCGGTAATAACGTTTGCCGGCTTCCACCGATACAATATGGCTCCACACTGCGCGATGCGGGGTTTCGACAAAAGGAAGTACAAAATGGATGCCGGGAGTAAGTATGCGATCAAAACGACCAAACCGTTCGATAATAACGGTTTGTGCTTGTGGCACGAGATAGATAGATTTTGCCATAAAAAATACAAAGACGAGGAAGGCTACGGCAAAAAAGATGCTTATACCAAAAAAGATCATTGTTGTTCCTTTGCAAGAGAATATTGTTTAACCACGACATGACAACCAATAACGCTTACTACTTCAACAACTGCTCCTTTTTGAATAACTCCATCATCACTCAGTTTTGCAGACCATATTTCTCCCTGCACGTTAACCTGACCCACCGAGGCAGGCGTAATATTTGTTATCGCTCTTCCACGTTTACCGATAAGAGCATAAACATTTGATTGGTAGTGACTGTGTACGTGCTTTTGTTTTATCCAGTACCGCAGAACGATGAAGGCTGCTATGGCTGTAGCAAAAAAGATAAGTACCTGTTGAGTTACGGGTACAGGTAGTGCCGCAGCAACTGCCGCTCCGAGTGATCCGAAGAAAAAAGAGAGAAAGAAGAAAAGCCCTGGACTGAGCATCTCAATCATGAGGAAGATAAGACCGGCAATAAGCCATGCAAGGATAAAGTACATAGAAGAATCCTCAGAAAAAGGGATAATTACAATAAGCAATTATTACATAAACCAAGCAAAGTTAATAGGGCATCGCATAGAGAGAAACAGTTACCAATCAGTTTTATTGCCCTATGGCATTTCCTTGCGTCTCCAATTGGCGTAAGCGATTGGCTAATTCAATATCACCAGAAAGTCTAGCTAGTCCTGATGCAGGAAAGCCATTATTATTTTGCACATTCACCTCTACATTTGGTGCCTGGAGCAATAATTCCACAACTTCCCTCCGATCATGTCTTGCTGCACACATCAATGCTGTATCACCATTATCATTTCGCATATTCACATCTATGCCTTGCTGAAGCAACCGGCCTACTACTTCTCTATGTCCCGCCATTGCTGCCCTCATCAATGCAGTACAACCACCATTACTATCTCGCACATTCATATCTATGAATGGCACCTGGAGCAACTGGTCTACAATTTCTCTCTCTCCCCTCATCGCTGCCCTCATCAATGCCGTCTCGCCAACACTATTTTGCAAATTTACATCTATGCCTGGGACTTGGAGCAACCGATCAACTATTCCTCTCTGCTGAGGAGAGTAATCCATTACAGCCTGTATCAATGCCGTTCTGCCTAGTAGATAGTCTTGCAAATTCACATCAATGCCTGGCGCCCCGAGCAACGAATTCACTACTTCTCTATGCCCATTTTCTGCTGCTAACATCAAAGATGTAGATCCATAGTGGCCACGTGCATTTACATCTATGCCTTGCTGAAGCAATCGGTCCACTACTTCTCTCCGTCCTTCTCTTGCTGCAACAATCAATGCCCACGCATCTTCTCTAGGCGGCTGCACTGGGCCAGGAACCTCTGGAGCTACTGCTGGATCTACAGGTTGTTGAGCACCTACCCCCTGGTCTGTCCCTGGTCGTATAAATGCTCGCAATCTCTGTCTATTTCTCGCTATCAGTTCAATACCTACCAACAGAAGCATACCTCCGTAGGCTATCAGGAGTGGGTGTTCCTTTACCGCTTTTTTTGCTTTATCACGAAAAGCACGAACCTTTTGTGCAACATTTTTTTTCAATGTTGCAATTCTCGTTTGCTGTCCGACAGGCGACTGCGCCCACGTTGGTTGCACAACAAAGAGCTGGGTAATACTGAGAAAAATAAGAAGACTTATACTGAGTTGTTTTTTAATCATTGTTGCCTTGTTTTCCTTATCTGTTCTCACCTAGGCCAGCTAACTCGTGCCCGAGCAAGACAACAGATATGTCGTGATAGCCCAATAATCTAGCTATCTCTAATGCCGTCATGCCATCATCATTTCTTCGCACATTCAGATCTATGCCTGGAACTTGGAGCAACCGATTAACTATCCCTCTCCGCCTACGGGTTACAGCCTGCATCAAAATTGTTGTACCATCATAGGCTTGCGCATTTACATTTATAGTTGGCTCCTGGAGCAATCGGTTCATTACTTCGTCATACCCATTTCTGACAGCCAACATCAATGCTGTCCTACCATCCCCATCTGCCGCATTCACGTTTATGTCTGGAGTTTGCAATAAACGATTTAGTGCTTGCATATCCCCCTGCTCAGCGGCAATCCTCAACTCTTGCTCCCTGGGGCCAACTCGTACATTTCTAAACTCATTCACTCTCTGCAGTTGCGGTTGTGGTGCTTCTGGCACCTGGTTAACCGCTTGCACCCCACCATTCTCTCTGCGAGGTTCAGCCGCAAACACCCTTGCATATACCTCAAAATAATGGACGACCTGCCGATTACCATCTATGACCCGATAACCATTTGCGCGAGCTAGATCAAGCGCTGTCTGACCTTGATTGTTACGCACATCAACATCTATACCCGGGACCAGAAGCAATCGGTCCACAACTTCCCCGTGCCCTCTTTCTGCTGCCTGCATCAATGCCGTCTCTCCAATCCTAGTCGGCATATTCACATCTATGCCTCGCACCTGGAGTAATCGGTCCACTACTTCTCTATGCCCCCCCACAGCTGCTAACATCAGCGCCGTTCGACCGTTATTATCACGTATATTCACATCTATACCGGGGTTCGCCCGAAGCAACATATCGACGCCCCTAGCGACAGTCACAAATCTCAGGTCTAACCCGAGAAAGTTCTCCCTAGCCACTCTTCCCTCAAGACGTACAATAGCTCTCATCAATGCTGTCTGCCCATTCCCATCGCGGGCATTCACATCTACCGCCGCCACCGGACGAGGAACTTCTGCAGGCGCATTAACCACCGGCGCTTCGTTACGAGGAACTCCTGCAACTACGCGTATATTATTGACCTCAGCCCTTGCCCTGCAAAGGGGACAGGTATTGCGGTCACCCAACCATCGATTTATACATGCCAGGTGAAAGGTATGATTACAACCAAGCGCCCCTACATTATCTACTAGATCCATAAAACATATGGAGCATTCCTCTCGCTGTACGTCGCCAGGTACAACAGCTTGCTGCGTGCCACCAGACACCACAGGATTCACCACAACATTTTGTCTGATGGGTTGTTGCACACCGGCACCGGCTCCTTGGCCAGTCTGTGGTCTGCGACCTGTTTGCATAGCTCGCTGTAGCAATGCTTGCAACCTCTGCCTATTTCTCACGAGCACCTCAACACCGAATACCGTCAATAAACATCCGTAGGCAATCAGTAACGGATGTTCTTTTACTGCGGTTTTTGCTTTATCACGAAAAGTACGAACTTTTTGTGCAATATTTTTTTTCAATGTTGCAATTCTCGTTGGCTGTGCACCAAGAAGCTGAGTAGCACTGAGAAAAATGAGAAGGTATACATACAGCTGCTTTTTCATTGTTTCCCTTGGTTATTTTCTTGAACTTTAATTGCCTTGTTGCCGCCGTAGCAGTTCTAAATAGATGCGGTATCGTTCTTGCCAACGTTGCAAGTTGTTAGCCATGACTGCTAATTCGTTAGCTATTCCCTCGTGGCCCTCAGCTCGAGCAATCTGAGATGCAGTTAGGTTATCATTGTTTTGTATATTCGCCTGCGCTCCTGCCAAACCCAATATAACAACCATGTCGTGATCCCCTCTGCTTGCTGCAACCATCAAGGCTGTCTGCCCAAAAATATTTTGTGCATTTACTTGAGCTCCTGAATTAATCAATGCTTCTGCCGAACCAAAATCACCATTTTCAGTAGCCACTATCAACGGCGTATTTTCAATCTCATTGCCGGGAATTATGCTACGAGGAACTACGGTCTCGCACCTTGGGCAGGCTGGTTTATTGCCCAACCACCAATTGAGACATATTTTGTGAAAGATATGATTGCACGGCGTGCGAACATTATTTTCTTCAATTTCTAAACCATTACGACATATATCACACGGTTCTTGTTGCACAGCCCCTGCCGCGGGCTTATTTCCTCCCCCACTTCCCACATTGTTAGGTCCGGGGTTCAAAGGATTTGCAGCTCCTGGTTGCGCACCAGCATTTTTATATTTTAGCAACACTGCAGCACCCAACAGCGCAGCCGCGCCACTGAGGGCAACAATGAATGGGTTTTTTTGTACCATTTTCTTTGCTTTGTTTGCAAAACTACGAATTTTTTGTGCAACATTTTTTCTCAATGTTTCAACTCTCGTTGGCTGTGCAGCGAGCAACTTTGCTCCAGTTGGTTGGGCAACAAGGAGCTGAGTAGCACTGAGAAAAATAAGAAGATATGTACTGAATTGTTTTTTATTCATTGTTAGTTCCTTGTTGCTTTCCTGCTTGTCCCAGCTATATAGATTGGTGCGAATTAATTTTCAATCGAGCTCCAGCATACTTTTGGTGCTCAAGATGGGTAAGAATACCGGCCAAGTGTCTCATAAATCCTGGCGTGACAAAATCAAAATGGCTCGGTGATTTTCCATTAATTTTTACTTTTGCTTGCACCACATTGGGGGTTACAGGAAATCGTCGACTTGAGAAACCTATGCCCTGTGGCGCTGCAACTTGTACAACGTCACTTGCTGAATAAAGAACGTATACTTTCTTAAATAAAGGGCTTGTTACCAAATGAGATGTGGTTGCTTGTACGGGACAGGCAAGCAAGATAAGTTCGTCAACCTTACAAGGTCCATTTCCTGTATGTGCTCGGGCAAGGTTGAGCGCTACGTTACCACCATGGCTATGCGTTATAATTCTAACGTAAGGTTCTACCCCATATTTTTCACGATACTGTTTTATTTCATCACTCAGTTCTTGATATAACTTGTGTCCTTGTGCTTCACGTTCTCGGAAAGATAATTTGCCTGACCATCTATAAAGGTAGAACGATTTTTCAGGAAATTTTTGTGCATCGTGCTCTATCAAGGCAGTCGCAACTCTTTTTGATTTTACACTCTCCTCAACCGCTTCCATTTTTAAAAGACCCTTGGGCCCATCCTTTTTTATAAACCTCAAGACATTAGTTGAAGTACCGTGTATCCACACGGTTATGATAGGACGGTCATTAGATTTTTTTTCTTGGGTCTTCGGCAATTGTTGAGAAATAGTAGTGGGCTGAGGATTTCTCTCTTTGCCCTTTTTTAAAGCAAAAAACCTTTTTAATGCAATAAATTTTGCATTAAAAAAGGTTTTAAAGGAAAAAGCTGAGGCGTCGCCCACAGAAAGCAACAACATTAAAGCAAGTAGTGTTTTTTTGAGTATCGTAAACCGTCTCATCGGCGCTTCTCCATTTGAAGTTTTAAAGGTGCCAATAAGCATAACAACCGGTCTTAGGAACTCAAATGCCAGAGCCTTATTTCAGTCTTATTGAAACAATCTGGCCGGCGCCCAGGGGCGTAACATTACAGGCTGAAAAAAGAGGTTCTTAACAGCGGACTAATGGGGGTGTTTTAGATTCTTTTTGGCTGTCAGCGGATTTAAGAAGAGCCGGTAATTGTTGCACAAAGTGACTCATAATAAACTCTACGTGGGTCGGTGCACGGCCCTTAATTTTTACCCTTGCCTGGATAAGGTTGTCTTGGGCAGGGAAATACCTTTTTGAGAAAAAGGCTTTGCTCCCCGGGGCACCTTTTTGACGGGGGTGCATGCCTTGGGGGTCTAGAACTTGCAACACATCGGCCTCGGAATAAAAGGCATATATTTTTTTAAAACGTGGTGAGGCTATCAAATGTTCTGTCGTATGTTGCACGGGACATGCTAACAAGATGAGTTCGTCAACTGATACTCCTCCTGCTTCTGCCACGTTGGCCAAGTTAAGGACAACATTGCCACCGTGACTGTGGGTAATAAGTCTTATCTGAGGAGTTTGTCCGCACGCTCTGTATTCTTGAACCAGTTTTTCGAGTGCTTGGTTAAGTTCGTGTGCCGCCTTCTCTCGTTCTTTGGGTGAAAGTTTCCCCGACCAACCAAACGTATAAAAGTGTGTCGCATTAAAAAGCTCGGGGTCTTGGGCACACAGGGA
>JABCYS010000041.1 GCA_013290085.1 Candidatus Babelota bacterium | reverse complement strand
TGAAGATGTTTCCGACATACCGCCACCAATTTTCGGCTTTACAACGGTAGGTGCAATGAAAACCATGAGGTTGTCCTTCGATACAGTCTTGTAGTGAGATTTGAAGAACCAGCCAATGAGCGGGATTTTTGCTAGCACCGGTGTTTCATATAAATTATCTGCTTCCGATGTTTTTACTAAGCCGCCCAGTACCAGCACCTCACCATTGCCAACGGTAGCATTGGTAATAACCGTTCGTGTGTTTCGTGCATCACTAAAGTTATCTACGAAGTTGTTAACCTTTACAGCTATCTGCAAGTTAATGCTGTTGGACAAGTTGATGCGCGGTAAAATTTCAACGCTGAGACTAGCATCAAGGTTTACTTTTAATCGAGATATAGAGCCGTCAGGGTTTCTGTTTACTGGACCGTCTGCCAATCTGTTTACCGCTACAGCCACTTTTGCCTGTACTTGGTTGAGAGTGATAATATGCGGGTGAGATAGAATTTTCGTGCTTTGAAAATTCTTCAACAAATCCATAACCCACCAAATACCATTCCTGTCTGGGTCATTGAAACTCAAAATAAAGGAACCATTTGCAGTAGGTGCGCTATTTGCCAAGTTAAAAAGGTTGCCGGAGGGGTCTGCAACAGGAAGGAGCAAATTTTGTTGCAATGTTTGATTGGGTGGCGGGCCAACGACAGGAGCCGCCAAACCAGCAAATTGAGCATTAGCCTTCATGGGAAGTGAATTCTCTTTATTTCTAATTTGGCTGCCAAATGCTTTTGCATCACTCAAGCTGATATCTGCAACAAGAATTTCAAGCGCGATTTGCGGTTGTGGTTTATCAAGGCTCTCAATAAGCTGTTTAAGAGCTTTCCAGTCACTTTTTTTTGCTGCAATAATTAAACGGTTACCACCCTGTACGGCAACTCCAACATCTCCCGCCTGCGTTTGGAGTTTGCCTAACTCGGCCGGCTTTTCCGTTTCAATGATAACACCTTTGAACGACTGGTTTTCAGTGGTCGATCCTTTTGCTTGACCGGCAATTTCAGCTGGCTTAATAATTGCTCGTAAATTTTCTGCAAATGTTTGTGCGTCAAGGTATTGGAGTTCATAGACGTGTATCAGTGAATCCCCGGATTCGACTGGAACATCTATGTAGTCATAGATAAAGTTTTTTAACTTGTTTACCGCCTCTGCTCTGCCAAGGATAATGAGGGAGTTGGAACGAGGATCCGGGATGACCTTGGTGGTTTTAGAAAAATAACTGGTATCACCATTCGGTGGTGCGAGTGGAGAATCTGGAGCTAGAGCAAGAAGTTGTTCAGTTAAAAACTTTCCGACAAAGTCTGCCGTTGAATTAGTAATAGGCACTATCTCTACCACTTCTCTAAAACCTGTTTTATCAAGCTCTTCGATAATCTGCATGGCAGTTTTTATATTGTATGCCTTGGCAGTTATGATGACACAGTTGGTAGTGCCATCAAAAATAATTTGTGAGCTACCCGGCTTGGTAGGGTCTTGAAGCATATCTTCAAGAATAGATTTGATATCTTGAGCCTGCCCTGACGCATCCTTTGGAATTTTAATGTTGTCAAAGTAATAGAGATAACGGATTGACTCATCAGAATTTGGTAAATCTTCCGGTGCTACACCAATGTAGATGGGTAATGTTTCCCGTACCACATTACTAGCCTTTGAAATGATGTAGGTATTGCCATGCGGTCGCATGATATAGCCCGACATGTCGAGCAAAGTATTGAGCATGGTAAATGCATCATCAATAGAAAGTTTCTTCTGATATCGCAAGGTAACTTTATTGGTCAATGTGTTGGGCGGTGGTGGCAATATGATGTTAATTTTCTTTTCAGTGGCAAGGTAATTAACAATGGTGACCAAATCTTCATTATCAAAGTTAAAGCTTATGAGCTTCTTTCTTTTCTTCGGACGGGCGCTGCGCAGAGGAGCAGTACCGTCGGTAGCCAGCTGCGCTTCAGCCATGACCACTAAGGGGCTTGTACTTATGCCGAGTACAATTGATAGAATAAAAAATCTTTTTAAGACCATAACATTCACTCCGTTCCTGCTTCAGTGCGTGCCTGCAAGGTTGCTATGGTGAGCGTGGCATCAATGGTAGGCTTGCTTGGTGATTTGGTTATATCTAATTCCTTGGTATAAATTCTTTCGTTTTTTTCTATTTCCTGCAACAGTTCTGCCAGTTGCTTCATGTTAAGATTGGTGAAAGGGACAACTACTTTAATCTCACTGTATTCCGGTAAATGCTCGAGCGGTTCTTCAGATTGTTGTACGCCGCCAGCCTTGTTGGCGCCCAGGTTCATAGAGGCGATTACGTGATCAAGGTACCCAATAATCTTAAACGTTTTATCTTTTTCAAGGATGGCAGCAACATCTGCCTTTTGTTGCTTTACTCGCTCAAAGGTGGTCAATATTTCCTGAAGACTTTGGCGCTGAGTATTAATTTTATTTGCCCGTTTTTTTAACAACGTTATTTTGCGTTGGCCGAGATAGACAATCAGAGCCATGAGGAGAACTATACCTACTAAAAAACCTGCCAGGTATTTATAAAAATCCCGCTCTTCAAGCTCTTGAATAAAACTTTTTACTTTGTCTAACATCGTTATCCCTCCACCGGCTTTTTCTTCAGCGTTATGGTGATGGCAAAGGCAGGTTCCTGCGGGCTGATAAACGTGCCCAAGTTGGCCTGCTTTAATTCTTCCTCGAAAATAACCAGCGACGGTATATCCCTCACTTCACCCTGCATGCGTATGAGGTCGTGGGTAAAGGAAAGCTTTTTAAGTTGGAGCCCTATACCTTTTTTATCAATGTACCTGCTCAGTGTCTGGAGCTGGTTTAAAAAAGATGCGCGCGTTTGTGCAGTAAATGAGAACCATGTGCGCTCCTGATCTTCAACGCTTCTACGTGCTTCATCAACAGCATCATTTACCCGCTTGAGCGAAATGCCGAGTGTCTGGTTAACCGTGGTAAATATTTGCTTCTCTGATTTTGCAATTGAATTATTTAACTTTCTCACCTGAATAAAATTACTGGCAAGCAACGTGCCCAGAGCAAGAAGAATCAAACTGCCAGCAATGATGGCTTGTTTTAAAAAAAGTGTTGTTTGTTCGGCGATGCCAAATTCTCGTGCGCGCAGATTGAATGTTTCATTGATGGGAGTAGGAAGGGCCGTGCTCAGACTGACAATGGCTGAAGGGTCAATGTGATGGCCGTCTTTAATTCTTATGTGATCGTGATTAATGATGCTATCTACATTAAATAATTCGGTTGGTATCTGTGTAGGTTTTGCAATGGCAAGAGCGCAATCTTTTATCTGCGCGCCGCCACCTAACAAGAATATTTTCTGAATAGATGTTTTTGTTTCTTTGGCAAAAGACTGCAGTGTAAATTGAAAAGGTCGTAAAAAATCATCCAGCGCTTCGCTCGCTGCTGCGGAGTAGTCACTGTTGTCGGCTTTTGCAAAACCAAAACGCATGAGTTGTTCATGGGCATCATGCGGAGAGAGATGGAGCCCATCGCTGAGATTTTTTACGAGTGTGGTGACACCTTTTGGTATCGTTCGAATAAGTTTTAATTTTCCTTCTACCAAGTAAGCCATTTTGGTGGAAGAAAAGCCGAGGATAGCAAGAACGCTATTATTTTTTTCATCCTTGTAGCCAGGAAGTTCTTTAAAAAGTCCGTAGAGAGAAAAAAGATCAACCGTAATAATTTGTGGATGTACACCAGCTGCCTCGAAAAGAGCAAGGTGGTCGGCAAGTTGGTTTTTTTGAGCGACAGCAACAAGTACGGTTGTTTTTTCTTGGCCAGCATCGGTAATAATAAAATCTAGAACTGCTTGGTCCAGGCCAAAGGGCAGAAGGCTTTCAATTTCATATTCGAGCACCAGTTTAATTTTATCTTTATTGGTAAAGGGGAGTGACAGTTCTTTAAAGAGAACCACGGAGGCAGATAGGGCGCTTACGATGGTGTCATACTTATTTGCCTTGTCCAGAATCGAAGTTATGGTTTTTGAAACACGTTCAGGGTAATCAGCAGGGGTGCCCTGCGGTAGCATCTCAGTTATTATTTTTTCTATAAACGTGGAATGGCCGTGAACAAAAACTTGCGTGGCGGTGATATGTGTTTTTCCTACATCAAAGCCGAGGATACGTTTTGAAAAAAGGTAATAATTACCAAATTTCTCGGGAAGGAAAAGGTTTTTAAGCATGCTGCACCTGTTCCTCATCGCCAACAAAGTTCATGAGCGATTTTTTTGATGAGCGGGAAGATTTTTTTTGTGAAGTTTTTTCAGTTGGTGCCTCAGTTGAAGGGACATTATCTGATGCTGCAGTATCAGGGGCGCCTTCTTGTTCCGTGGTTACAAGACCTCTATTTTGTGTTCGCTGTTGTTTAGCGATTTGTTCAACTTTACTCTTGTAAAAAGGTTCAAGCCGCACATCTTCGTATTGTGCCTGCTCTTTTTTTTCTAAGAAATCGTCAATTTCTGCGGTAGGGGATTCTTTATCGGTAAAGAACCAGCGATGAATTGGGTCTCGGCGTAATGGTTTGTCTTCGAGTGAACGTAAGGTTCCGCGGGAATATTCTGCCTTACGTTGGGTATAGGAATTCAGGCCACCACCAAGCTTTGGCTCAATAATTTGCGGGGAAATGAAGACGAGGAGGTTTTGCTCTACGACTTCTTTGTTTTTATTTTTTGCTAACCAACCAATGAGGGGAATGTCACCAAGAATGGGAATTTTGCTGACACGTTCGGTAACTTGAGACCGGATAATGCCACCGATAGCGAGCACTTCTTTGTTTGCCAACAAGGCTTTTGTTTCAATATGCCTGGTTGAACGATTACCGTTTGTTGGATCAACCGGGTCGGTAAATTCGTTAATATCAATGTTGATATCGAGCATGATGATGCCATCGGAATTGATTTGAGGGGTGATGACAACATTAAGGTTTGCATCAAGGTTGTCTTTACCAGGCAAAGTTTCATTACCAGCAACAACGGTACTTGTTTCAATTCGGCGTGTTTCGCCAAGGGACACTGAGGCTTTGTATTTGTTGGTGGTTACTAAGAATGGATTTGAAACGACGGTAGTATCAACACGCGTTGACAATGCCTGGAAGATTGCCCAAATATTATTCGGAGCGCCGAGCGTTAACAGTGCTGCACCTTGTGTGGCCGAAGAAGCAAGGCCAATTAAATTTGCCATGATGCTGCCCGGTGTAGTGCCAGTAGATGGCTGAATTATGACGCCGCTATTGTTAAAACCAGAGTTTTGAGCGTTAACATTGGAGGCTATACTAACCGGTCCAGGATTCCTTATTTGTGAGCCTATGCCCCGTACATTTTGCTTGTTAATGTTGACAATGAGCACCTCGATAGCAACCTCAGGTTGCATAATATCAAGGCTTTCAATAACTTCTTTCACTTTGAGATAATCTTCGTAATCACCTTTTATAATGAGGCGGTTACCTGATTTTTCTGGCGTGAAGGTGATAGGTTTAAAAAATTTGTCCCCTTCACGAACCCCGCCTGCTTGGCCAGCGACGGTGCCGATACCAAACGCAGTAACCTTATTTAAAATGTCGGCCATGCTGACCGCATCAGTAAATTGTAGCTCATATGTGTAGATCGGCGGTACATCGGCAGATAATTTTGTATCAACCTTTTTTACAAAATCCTCAATCTTGGTGATCGTGTCTTGCGTGCCAAATAAAATTAAAGTGTTGGTACGCGGCTCTGCAAGAACACGGGTGTTTTCTGGAAAGAAGAATGATTTTGGTTGTCTTTTTGCACCAAAAATACGGGCAACCATGCCCCGCTGATCATCACCCTTAGTAAGTTCGTCATACAATTTTTTAATATCCTCAGCACCCGTATGCTTTAATTTAATGATGGACATGATTTCAGGCAGACTTGCCTTATCCAGCTCAGTAACGATCTTCATAAGCGCTTTAATATTGTAGGACTTGTCGGTGAGTATAATGGCGCGCAGAGGAAGGAAGGCAGTAAAGTTTGAGCTTGCGCTACGCAACTGGTCAACGACTGGTTTAATATTTTCTATCGTGGCATTAGCCAAGAAATACACATATCGCACCGGGGTATCATTGTCCGGAAGGGTATCGGGAGAAACGCCAATGTAGGTTGGCAACGGCTGGCGGTTTGCTGCTTGTGAAGCGGTGATGCGGTAGGTACCCGCTTCTGGCGTGCCTGAAAGTGCAAGGCCTGCTATGTCTAAAAAAGTAGTGTAGAGTGCCCAGACATCTTTTTTGGTCATGGGACGTTCTGTTTTAAAACTAATTTTATTACCCGCCACACCCTTGGTGTTTTGGAGCATGGGCTTGATAGCGTCTTCTGGGAGGAACGATACATCAAAAAGTTCGGCAATATAATCGACGATACTTTGTAAATCAGCGTTTTCAAAGTTAAATTCTATTTTTGCCAGTTTTTCATCAGCCTTTTTTATTTCCTGATTTATTTCCTGGGTCAGAGGAGATATTTTTTTCTGAACCACTTTGACCGGTACGGTTGCCGCTTCGGTTACCGTTGTGGCCTGCGGCTGAGCCTTTTTTAAATGAGGCACTTCTGGTGAGGGAGCAAACGTTTGTTGTGCGACAGGAAATGAAGGCTGTGTTACTTGAAAGGAAGGAATAGGTTGTTGTACGGCAGGAGCAGGTTGCGGTGCTGGCGCTGTCGGAGGAACGGGTCCTGGTGTTGCGCCATGTTCGGCCATAGCGGCACGCAGAGCACCCCTTTTTTGCGGATAAGCGTTCACGGGTAGTGCAAGCCCCAGCACAATAAGGTAATAAGCGAGAGCGCGACTATTTTTTATGGTTATCATTGTCCTTGTCCCTAAAGTTCAAACTTTGAACCCTCTTCCTTCTTATGTTGTAACTCTTTTTTCTTTACTTTTTTAAGTATTACTTGTTTTTCCCGTTTTTTTATTTCGTTTACGGTGGGAGCAAAACTATATTTTTGCTGCATAATTTCTTCTTTTTCTTTCTCTATATCTTCAATGGTCTTTGTGAGTTCCTGCACTTTTCTTGGTTGGCCACCCAGCGTTACGACTCGCGAGTGTTCAAGTTCTTGGAGTTTAAGAGAAAGTTTTATTTCTTCCGTGTTGTGTCGGAGAAGGTTGACGGTGATTGTTTGTCCCAGCGGCAGGGTGCGTACTTTATTATAAATTTCTACGCGCTTGCTGATGTCGGTTGCAGGAGTACCGTTTATTTTGGTGATAATGTCGCCGACTTGCAGCCCCAAGATGCTGCCAAATGATCCCTCTTCAACTTTGCCGACGCGGGTACCAAAAGGCTGTCCTTTTCTATACACGGTAATCAGATCAAGGTCTTCGATAAATTGGGCAAGCGAAGTTACGTATTCTACAAACATGGCCGGGTCTACGATAAAGGTGGTGTCACTTGTTTTCTTAATCACATCTTCCCACAGTGCTGCGCCCAGTGCTTCAGGCGCACCGGCGGCATCTTTTTCTGTGAGGTAGAGCGTTTCTTCTTGTCCGTTTGAACGAATAAAGATTGCTCTGTTTCTAAATATTCTGAGTAGTTGAGCATCCTCGAAGGTTTCGCCTATGTGTAAGGAGCCTTCCTCTTTTGTTTTTGTGTTTTCAATAATGATTCTGTTTTTTCTATCGTCGCCAACAACAATAACGCCGCGCAGAGTAGCTTGTAACGGTTCAAGGAAGGTTGGTACTTCTGGTTCTGGTATGACGGCAGCTTGTGGTGTTGGTGGTGCGGGCATAAGGTGCTCAAGTGGTTTTTCTTTTTTCTCTTCTTCTTTCTGATACGTA
>JABCYS010000040.1 GCA_013290085.1 Candidatus Babelota bacterium | reverse complement strand
CTAGGTACGTTTGGCTCAGCATTTGCAGAAACTTGTTATAAAGATGCCTACAAGATCCTGGTTGCTAAACTTCTTGCAAAAAATCAGACAGTTCTCTCACAAGTCGTAAAAAATATGATGAATGATTATCAGTGTAAAAAAGATATTGGCGGTGGTGTGGTAAATAATTTTATGCTGGGTCTGCCTTCTAACCCTTTTGCTCAAATTCAGCAGCTATCATTTATAGATGCGGGCATAACATTTCATGCAGCAACGGGTATAGGTTCTGATATTCCTTTATTACCATTTCTAAGAGATGGGCGTGCAATAGATATACTTATTATTTTTGATGCTTCAGACGATCTTGATGGTGCGCCAGAATTAAATAATGCAGTATCCTATGCAAAAAAGTTGGGCTATCCTATGCCGGACATTAATTATGCCCAAGCATCGAAACAAGCAATTACGATATTTAAAAATCCTAACAATACAAAAGTGCCTGTTATCATATATATGCCGAACATACAAAATAATTCATATTCGCTTACCTTTGATCCACGCGCATGTGCTGCGCAAGGTTACTGCTCATCAGCCAACTTTGCTTACACCCAAGCGCAAGCCCAAGAGTTGAGCGGTCTTGTGACATATAACGTTACGCAGAATAAAGATGTTATTTACCAAACTATACGAGATGTTGTGGCACGAAAAAGTTAATCATGGAAACGCAGCAAGGCAAAAAATATATCTGGAAATTGCCAAGTGCCGATCAAGCAACAGCACTTCCTCTGGCAGCTGAGTACAATATCTCAGTGCCTATTGTACAAACATTACTCTCGCGAGGTTTTTCCACCAAAGAACTTCTCGACTCCTATTTATTTAGTTCTTTTGAAAAAGATGTTGCACATCCGTCGTTGCTCAAAGATGCAAACAAAGCAGTTGATCGTATTTTGGAGGCGATCGAAAAAAAAGAAAAAATATTAATTTTTGGCGATTATGATGTTGATGGTATTACCTCATCAGCACTCATGATGCATTGTTTGCTTCCTTTGGGGGCGAACGTTAATTTCTTCCTACCACACCGTGTTCGTGACGGCTACGGACTTTCAGAAACCATTGTGACCAGAGCTGCACAAAATGATTATAAACTTATTATCACCGTGGATAACGGGATTACCGCATTTGCCCCAGCAACGTTGGCAAAAGAATTAGGCGTGGACTTAATTATCACTGATCACCACCAGCCACATGATCATCTGCCAGAGGCATTTGCAGTTATTGATCCTCATCAAAAAGATTGTCCATACCCGTACAAAAAATTTGCAGGGGTTGGCGTATCATTTAAAATTCTCTCTTTATTGTATGAACACAAAGGCCTTGAATTGCCAGAAAAATCTTACGAGTTATTAACGCTCGGTACGATTGCTGACGTAGTTCCACTTACGGGTGAAAATAGGTTTTGGGTTCGACACGGGTTGCAACTTATCAATAAACAAGAATCATTTTCTTTTAACGTGCTCAAACAAAACAGTAAAATTAGTTCACCAAAAATTTCTTCTACTGATATTGGCTTTGGTATCACACCACAAATTAATGCACTCGGTCGCCTTGAAGATCCTCGGCAGGGAGTAAAATTTTTAATTGGCTCTGACGCGCGTGAAGTTGAACAAGTAGGCAAAGTCTTATTTGAGCTGAACCAAGCACGCAAAGATATCGAGCGATCTATTTTTCTACAAATTGTTGCAGAAATTGAATCGCAACGGATTAATCTTGAAAAAGAAAAAGTAATTTTAGCGGCGAGTTCCGACTGGCCACCAGGAGTTATCGGTCTGGTTGCTTCACGATTAGTGGGAGCCTATGGCAAGCCTACCATCTTGTTACACATCTCGTCTGATGGGCGGGCAAAGGGTTCTTGCAGGTCGATACCTGAATTTAATCTGTTTCAAGCTCTCCAAAAACTTTCTCCTTACCTTGAACGATTTGGTGGCCATGCCATGGCAGCAGGGCTGGCCTTGAAGATTGAAACAATTCCGGCATTTAAAGAAGCGTTAGAGCAATTAGTTTCAGAAAGTTTAACGGCAGATGATCTGCAACAAAAAATTACGCTTGATGCAGAAATAAAACTTTCTGAGCTAACCAAAAAATGCATAGATGATATGGAATATTTAGAACCATTCGGTAATGAAAATCCTCAACCATCATTTTTTATTCGTAACGTTACCTTGGCCCAAAAACCACAACTATTAAAAGACGTGCATGTAAAATGCCAAGTCTTTTCAGAAGGTATCATTAAGCCGCTCATTTTTTTTAATCGGCCAGACATTTTCGATATGCTGATGACACAAGACACAGAATCTTTTGATATTGCGGCACAGGTAAGTGAAAATCATTGGAATGGTAGAGTAAATATAGAGTTAACTGGATTGGATATTGCGATACGAAAGTGAAGAATATGATTATTGCAATCGATGGCCCAACCGCAAGTGGCAAATCAACATTAGCTCGCAGGTTGGCAGAAAAATTAAATGTGTATTATGTCTCAACTGGGCTTTTATATCGGGCCTTGGCCTATATTCTGACCCATCATTTTAAATATCCAGAACAAGATCTTGCACATCCTCATTTAAATGATGTTAAGAGCTGTCTTGATAAAAACTCATTTCTCTATGATTACAAAGGTTCGGATGGAGCCGCTATTTTTTTTAAGGGCGAGGATATAACGCCATTTTTAAAAACAAAAGACATTGATACGGCAGCCTCACTGGTTGCCGCCAATAAAGCGGTTCGTGAAGAACTTCTTAACTTTCAACGTGCGTTTGCAAAAAATAACAGTGTGGTCATGGAAGGGCGGGACATCGGATCCATTATTTTTCCCAATGCTGATTATAAGTTTTTTGTTACGGCACTTCCTCAGGTACGTGCCGAGCGGTGGCGTGAATACCAGTCCCACAAAGGAAATCAATATTCATTAGAAGAGAGTCTAAAAGCAATCACAGAACGTGATACGCGAGATAAAGAACGCCCCATTTCACCACTCGTGGTAGCAAAAGGGGCCATTGAAATTGATACGACAAACCTTACCAAAGAAGAAGCCCTCCAAAAAGTTCTATCGTATATCGACAGATCTTAATGAGGGCTATCTTATTAAAAATAAGAAGTATTTTTAAACTTCTTTTCTTTCAGTTTCTTCTGCACGAGCAATTTCTGAATCGGCAGTTTCGTTGTCAGCAACTTTTGTTACTGCATCAACATCTGAAGCACCTTCAACCACAGTAGCTTCTACTGCTTGAGCAGGCATAGATTCTTTCTTTTCAGAAGAACATGCGCTTAGGCCCAATAATCCAAGACATAATAGTGTTAGAAAAGATTGTTTGATCATGAGATCCTCTTAAGAGTAAATGAGAGATTAAGAATTAACGTTAATAGATTATAAGATATAAAAAAAAAGGGAAAACACAATGGTTTTCCCTTTTTAATGAAAATTAGTCTTTAGAATGACTTATTTAGCCATGTCTTTGTGGTTCTTTTTCATTTTCTTAGACATGCCTTTTTCAGTCTTTGTTTTGCCTTTTTTGTCTTCTTTTCTGCATGCTGGAACCATAGCTAAAGAAGCGGCACAAAGCGCTAATAAAATCTTACTGTTCATAAATTCTCCTAAATAAAAAAACACTATACCAATACTTCTTTTACTATAGAAAATGTTGCGTGTAAAAAGCAAGCTTTTTTAGTATGCAATGATACAAATTTGAATTTTAGACATAAAAAAAGAGGGAGCATGACTCCCTCTTAAATGGTATAGTTAAGAAGCTTTAGTTGAGCGTTTCAGGTTCTTCAATTGCGATTTCTACAGGATTATCGTTCATAGAATCGCTGCTAACAGCTGAGTTCGCTGATTCTACAATTGGGTATCCTTCTTCCATCTCTTCTCCCATGACATACGTTTCTTTTTCGTTATTGCTTGATGGTTGGATCATAGGAGATTCTTCCATGAGCATAGATTCGTCCATTGCTTCAGATGGCTCACTTATGTCAATTGATTCTTCCATGCCGATCATCGGTTCTTCTGCAAAACCGATCTCTTTTTCATTCATGTGCTCTTTGGCGGGCATGGTAGTTTCTGCGGGACAGTGACAATTATGACAAGCCTTTTTCGATTTTTTTGCGCCGCATGCTGGTACAAGTAAAAGCAGGGATCCTAGAAATAGAGAATTAAGTTTCATGAAAAAACTCCGTTAAAAAAGATAATTAATTATTTTTACTTCTTCTTAGAACGCTTCTTTTTTGTTTTTGCTGTCTTCTTTTTGATGCTATGATTTTTAACATCAAAAGGATCTTTAGCAAGTGCAGTCTTCAATACTTCATCCATAGTTTCTACGAAAATAAGTTTAATGTCTAAGGGGGAGATGAGCTCCTTTAGAATTTCTTGAATGTCTTCGTGATTTTCTTTTGGTACAATCACCGTTTTAAAACCGTACCTTTTTGCCGCCAACAACTTTTCTTTGAGTCCCCCTACGGCAAGCACTCTTCCTCGCAGCGTAATTTCACCGGTAAGGGCCATGTCGGGCAGGAGAGAATTTTTTGTTAATGCTGAAACAATTGCTGCGCACATAGTGATACCGGCAGACGGTCCATCTTTGGGCGTAGCTCCCTCAGGAATGTGAATATGAATGTCTTTGCTTGCATGGAAGGACTGAGAAAGCCCAAGATCTGTTGCGCGAGACCGTACATAACTCAGGGCAGCCTGAGCCGACTCTTGCATAACCTCACCAAGTTGTCCGGTAAGCGTAACTGAACCTTTACCAGGAATAGTGCTTGCTTCAATTTCAAGCATGTCACCACCAACTTCTGTCCAGGCAAGTCCGGTTGCAAGACCTATTTTTTCTTGCACTGAAGTAAGCGAGGTCTTTTTATATTTTGAATTGCCAAGCCACTCTTTAAAAAGTTCTTCTGTAATGGTTACGGTTTTTTGATTTGGTGATTTGAGTAAGAGCTGTATAACCTTACGCATAAGCTTTGCAATGACTCGTTCAAGTTGGCGAACGCCAGCTTCTTTCGTGTATTCAGCGATTACTTTTTTTAACAACTCTTCTGAGATATCAAATTGAGGCTTGGTAAGTCCATGCTCACTAAGATTTTTTGGAATCAAAAACTTTTTTGCGATGGTAAGTTTTTCTTCATCGGTATACCCAGCCAAAGAAATGAGCTCCATACGATCAAGCAGTGGGAATGGAATGCCTTCCATAAGATTTGCGGTAGCGATAAATACAACTTTGGATAAGTCGTATTCAAGATCTAAGAAGTGATCAACAAATGTTTTGTTTTGTTCCGGGTCTAATACCTCAAGAAGCGCAGAAGCCGGATCGCCGTGTACGTCACTGGTCATCTTATCGATCTCATCAAGCAAGATGACAGGATTTTGTGTTTTTGCTTTTCGCATTGCTTGAATAAGTTTTCCTGGCAAGGCACCAATGTAGGTTCTACGATGGCCTCTAATTTCAGCCTCATCCCTAATGCCACCAAGAGAAATCCGAACGAACTCTTTTCCTAAACTATCGGCGATAGATTTGCCTAACGATGTTTTACCAACACCAGGCGGCCCCACCAAACAAATGATAGGCGATTTTTCCTGGGCGCCAGAAAATTTCTGAGTAGCCAAAAATTCTATGATACGTTCTTTGGCTTTTGAAAGACCGGCATGATTTTTGTCCAAAATTTTTTCAGCTTGCGCAATGCTGATACGGTCTTTGCTGCTTTTTGACCACGGTAGAGAAATGATCCACTCAATATAATGCCTGCTCACGACAGCTTCAGATGAAAGAGGAGGCATGGTTTCAAGGCGCTTTAATTCCTTATCCACTTTTTCTGTTGCCTCTGCAGGAAGGCCGAGTGTTTTTATTTTGTTACGTATCAGATTGATTTCTGCTTGTGTGTCATCACGCCCAAGCTCTTTTTGAATAGCTTTGATTTGTTCGGTTAAGTAATATTCACGTTGATTTTTTTCTACCTGCGTTTGCACTCTTCCTTTAATACGTTGCTCAACGTTGAGGATTTCCATTTCTTTTTTGAGCAACGAACTAATTTTTTTGAGTCGTTCATTGATATCGGCAGTTTCAAGAATAGTTTGCCGTTCTTCAAAAGTTAAATCGAGATGCACGGCAACAGTATCTGCCATGTAATCAATATCAGCCACATTTTTGGCAGTAGTCATAAGATCTACCGGCGCTTTTTCATTAAGTTTAGTGTATGCCGCATACAATGATTTTAAGTAACGCCACCCAGCTTCGACTTCCACTTCTTTTTCCAACCCGGTTGTTGGTAGATCTTCACAGTGAACAGTTAAAAATCCATTGGTGTTTTCTGCCGAAATTATTTTTGATCGACAGAGCCCTTCAACAATAACTTTGAGTGTATTATCGGGCATGCGCATGACTTGTAGGATAGTTGAACGAGTTCCGTACGAAAAAACATCTAACTCAGCAGGGTGTTCAGTGTCAGGATGTTTTTGTGCGGTTACAAAGAGCGAGCGATCATGTTTAAGTGCAAGCTCTACGGCTTGGATAGAAGAAGCTCTTCCAACAATAATAGGACGTATACTTTTGGGTAACAAAATTACGTTTTTTAAAGGGAGGAGCGGAAGAAACTGTGTCTTGTTATCAAGAGAGACATTAAAATCTTTTTGTTCGTTGAGTGAGCTTGCCATTTTTTTACCTGCAGGAACTATTTTTCTGGTCTAAAGGAGAATTACCTACTCCCCCTAGAGTTTAACAGAGCCCGTATTCTTGTAAATGTTATAGGGGGGTCGATAACTACGATAGTATTAGGGTTTTTGCCTTTTTCAAGCCGCTCTTTTCAAGTTACAATCTGTAAATTTTTAAATGGCTCCATCGGCAAAATTATGTCCTAATTTTCCTGAAAAAAGCTTTTTTTACAGATGAAGAATGTTTTGATACGCTCTCTTTGCTTTGTTTTCTTATTAACAATTTTATTTTCACGAGGTTTCATTATGTTAGGTAGGCTCGTTCGAGCGTGGTGGGGTGATTTTTCTAAGGAAGAGTTGGAAAAATTTGCACTTCTGTCTCTTATCTTTGGCCTTATCATTGGGGTTTATTGGTACCTCCGACCGCTTAAAGACTCTATTTTTATGGCGGTAGTCGGCGAAAACTATATCCCTAAGGCAAAATTCCTATCCCTTTTCATAGTTTTTCCTCTTGTTCTCATCTATTCCAAACTTGTCGACATCTTCCCACGTCAAAAAATGTTCTATGCCCTTTGTGGTATTTATAGCATTATCGGGCTGTGCTTTGCCTTCATTATGAACCATTCAACTATTGGTCTTTCTAACGCAGTTGCGAGCCCTGATAGATGGTGGGGTTGGGCATGGTATGTCTTTATTGAAAGTTTTGGCTCGCTCGTTGTTGCGCTCTTTTGGGCGTTTGCGACCGACATTACGGCTCCTGAATCTGCAGCGCGAGGGTTCCCCTTGGTTGCCCTTGGCGGTCAAGTAGGGAATATTCTTGGGCCACTTGGCTTAAGTATTCTCTTTAGCCGATTTGCTCATTTTGAACTAGGACCAGAAGGTGAGTTGCCGCTTGAAGCAGTTCAGCATAGCGCATTCTTGCATTCGATTTCCGTTGCAATAGCATCCCTTCTCATCGCATCCATTATTCTCTTAGTTCGTTACTTTATGCTTATTATGCCTAAGGACCAGCTTCAAGGGTTCCAATCAAAAGAGGCGCATAAACATAAACATGAAGAAGCAGAACCAGGGTTTTTTGAAGGTCTAAAAATATTGATTTCTTCTCCATACCTCATTGGTATCTTCGGTATCATCACTTTTTATGAAATCATCGTGACGGTTCTTGATTTTAACTTTAAGACATTGGTGAAAGCTGAATTTCCAGATGCTCATGCAACTACCTTGTACCTT
>JABCYS010000039.1 GCA_013290085.1 Candidatus Babelota bacterium | reverse complement strand
GAGATAATTTTAAGAAATTTAGCAAGCAAAAAGCCCACCCGAGTTTCTTCGGATGGGCTTTTTTATTTCTAAGCTAAATGAGCTTATTTGGTCGCTAACTTAGTAGCCGCCAAATCCGCCGCCATTGCTGTCGCCGCCGCTACGACTGTAGCCACCACGACTGAAGCCACCACGGTCACCACCGCGATCACTGCCGCCGTTACGGTCACCGCCGCCACGACTGAAGCCACCACGAGAACCGCCGCCACGAGGGCCGCCGAAACCACGGCTACCGCCGTTAGGGCGTTGTTGAGGTGGACGAGCTTCGTTAACTTTAAGGCTTTGTCCTTCAAAGTCAGAACCGTTAAGAGCTGCGATAGCCTTTTCAGCTTCTTCATTGTTAGGCATTTCAACGAATCCAAAACCTCTTGGTTCACCACTAAATTTGTCTTTAATGAGACGCACGGTGGTCACTTGACCAAACCCTGCAAAAAGATTTCTCAACGCTTCTTCTGTTACAAAACGAGATAGATTTCCAACGTATATATTCATAAATTCTTCAAATAAAAAAAATAATATTAAAAATTACAACTAAGATGAGAAAAACACGTAACCGTGTATCAGGGAATATGAGCGATAGAGAACCTTTCAAAAAATAATGTTAACTACATTGAGTCTAGCGGAAACCTATTAGGGAGTCTAATGGGTTAAACTTTTGCGCCCACCCTACCTGGAACACCCTTGGCTTTGACATATTTCTCTTCATATTGGCCTATAACTGCGTCAAAAGGATTTAGTAGACCTGCCTGACGAGGTTTTTCTGGCTGCACAGGGTTATTTGGCGCTGCCGGCGGGGTACTTTTTGACTGCTCAATCTTTGGCTCTACCGGTTGCGGTACATTAGGCTGCTGAGCTTTATCTTGTTTAGGCTCGAATAGGTGTTTAAACCATACACCGGTTCTTGTCCTTATCATTTGCCACCAAGGCCTCGGCCTTGAGGCTGGGCCCGGACGCGGAGACCAGGGTTGTCTGTTTATTCCTGCGAAAGTGTTATTTGGTTGGGTTGGGTATTCTCGAGGCGAAAGTAAACCGTATATCAAAGCTAGTATACCAATAGTAATACCAGCCCCTACACCGACCTTTACTTTATGCTCTCGAACATATTTTTTTGTCGCACTGAACTTTGTTTTGATTTTCTCAGTAATTTGCTGCACCCGAGAAGCCTGACTTTTAACCGCAACCACGGGAGAAGTGACTGCTGGTTGTGCACAGGTCACTGGCACATGTGTTGCTGCAGAAAGGCACATGATGATGGTAAGTGCTTGAGTAATTTTTTTTGTATTCATGGTTCCCTGCTCATGTCTAAAACGAGGTCTCTTTAGATTTCTGAACCTAAACGCTTCCCGGTTTGTGGATCAATGTAGTCTTTCGTGCCATCAGGATTTACTTTTTCTTCTACCTGCACATAAGAGTTGCTTGTATCCTTAGGCAACCCATCCCCTCTTGGACGAACGCCGCTTTTTAAGATTGCAGCAAACACTTTCCTTGGATCTCTTGGATCTATCGACTCAAATCCTTCTGGCTGCCAATTTTTATTTCGTGCAGATCGAGAGCGGAGTACTCGCATGACGATATACCCAATCAAGGAAGCTGCCGGAACTGCTGCGCCTACACCAAAAGCAACACGGTACTTTCGTATAAATTGAAAAGCTGATTTGGATCTATTTTTTATACTCTGTTTCACCTTCTCAAGCTTCGTTAATTCTTGCCTTTGAGCCGTATTCTGTACGCCACAAAGTGCCGGAGCGAGAGAAAGAGTTGCTAGAAAAAGAACTGCGATGGTTTTTTCTGGGGCTGTAAATTTCATTGAGATGTCCTAAAGCGAAGAGATAAAAAGTGCTATGTAGCTTCATTCTAACGATAACAACAGCCATCGCAACCGCCCTGTGACAAATTTCAAATTGAACAAATCCAAGAAAATTATTTCATTGTTTGTGACAAAAAAATCATAGCGGCCAAGTGCTATTGAGGGATCCAAAGAATCTGGGCTAGAGGTTCACCCTCTCCTCCACTATGTAGAGCGGGCGATCCTTCTGCTGCTCATAGATCCGACCTATGTACTCCCCTATAAGCCAGAGCAAAAGGAATAAAACCCCCATAAAAATATAGATTATGGTAACCAGCCACTTAAAAAGCGGATAATGCACACCTTTAATAAAGGCATCGATGGTAATGCCGCAAAACATGGCGGCACCAGTAATGATCACAAATACGCCAACATAGGCAGCTATCTTGAGAGGAAAAAGGGAAAAACCAGTGAGCCCGTCAAACGCAAGTCTGAACATTTTTTTCCAGGTATAACCGGTCATACCACTCAGACGGTTGGGCCTGACAAAATCTACAAATGTATGCTTAAACCCTGTCCAGGCAACCATGCCCCGTAAATAACGAGATTTTTCACGACATCTCTTTAATTCATTAAGAACTTTTTTATCGATGAGGCGAAAATCTCCGACATTGCGTGGAATCTTCACCTCGGCAACGGCATCCAAAAATTTGTAGTACCACAATGCAGTCAATTTTTTTAAAAAGCCGTCATCACGATTGATGCGTCGCGCATACACAATATCAAAACCTTTTTCCCAGGCATTGATCATCTCAAGAAGTAAGGTTGGTGGATCTTGCAGATCTGCGTCCATGGAAATAATAGCATCTCCCTTTGCCACATCATAACCAGCAGAAAGAGCAATTTGGTGGCCAAAGTTGCGGCTAAAATTAATACCCTTCACGTGGGCATCGGTCTGCGCAAGATCATTAATTTTTTCCCAGGTATGGTCCTTGCTCCCATCATTTATAAAAATAAATTCGTAATCATAGGTAGGAGCTAATGTTTGTAGCGTTAGAGAAACTTGTTGATACACAACTGGGATGTTCTGCTCTTCGTTATAAGCGGGAATAATAATGGAAATTAATTTCATGTTTTATGACTTGCTCTGTTTGAAAAAATATTCTTTTGCTGACCAGGCTAAGTATCCAACAAAAAAGGAGAATACCCAATAAAAAGTTACCAAATAGCGCGGCTCCATGTGCGAAGGAAATTTACTAATGCTCGATAAAATCACCGCCGCCACCATCACAACGGGAAGATAGTTTTTTTGTAGTAACAGAAGAAAAAATCCTAGCCACCCAAGAAGAAGAAAAAATTCTACATACAAAAGTTTAGCGCTCAGATAATCGATGCATTTCATAACAAAGGAACCAGGCTGAGTAACAACAATACGTATTTTTTCTTTCATTGTTGCGGCGCTGTTAAAAAGATCATCAACATAACTGGTCCACAACGGATTAAAGAAAAAAATGAATTGTAATCGCTTCACCAGACATGTTATATAAAAGGCGGGATCTTCCTTGACTGCCTGCCAAAAAAGTTCTTTTCCTTTCTCATCACAAGCCACGGTACCAAGAACCAGGCCATATTTTTCTTTCATCTCCCGCTCAAATACCCCATCATCCATGACATAGCCTTTGTCGTTTTCAAACTCTCCCAGTCCTTCATACAGATCTTGGCCGGCTGGTGATACAAGATACTGGTTATAGGCAATTTTGTTATACGCCATGAACGGTAGCCAAAAAAGAAGAACGTTCGTTATCCAAAAAATGCCAAGTGCGGTCATCACTTTTTTAGTCCGCTCATTTTTAAACCACCACCACACGGCAAGTGATACGGTTGCTAGTGTAAAAAAAACGGTGGGGCGAACACCTTGAAACAAAGAAAAGAAAATACTGCACATGATAACGGTATAAACCGAAGTGCCCTTTTTTAGATAGGAGAGAAGTCCGTACAGCAAGAGTAGCAATGCATAGTAGGCCCAGATATCCCGTAATACCTGAACATTTAAATACATAAGCGGAAAGAAAAAAAGCTGTGCAATGCTACAAAAAAGAGCGATGTGTGCATTACCAAACAATAGGAATGCAATATCATAGAACAACCACATGCCGAGAGAAAAAAGGATTGCTTGAACTATTTGCATATACCAGTAGTAACAAGCACCCGTTAATTTCCACAACAACCCAAGAACAATGCCGTAGCCTACCGTATCATTAATCGAGCGATATTCGGTTGGGTAGGCAAAATGGGAATGATCTATATCAGCATAGTCTATTAATGCACCTTTATCTCGCTGTTGCAAGGCCACCTGCTTCATCCGTTCAGGATTGGTTTTAATTGAGTTGTGCATGCACACGTTGTAAGCAATCTCACCATGCGGCAGCAACAACTCCTCGAAAAAGGGCTTATTGTAATGAAAGCTTAGAAAAAAAATGTTGAGGAGTAAGGCGGCGATGCAGAGAGCACCTTTGTGATACAAAATTTTTTTTGTGATTGTCATAGATTCTTTTTTTAGAAAATACAGGAATATTCTTTGCGACCGACTAGTCTATTTTATTTTTTGTGGAAAAAAAACTTCCTCAATTTTCACAGTAAATGTACTATCTTGCACCACCAACATTTTTTAAAATTTTAGGAACATTGTATGCCTGTTCAATTAATGTCCTGTCGGTATGAAAGTCTTACCCATTGTTTAATGGGCTATCAAAAAACAGGCGTTCACTTAATTGGATTTAATGGGCAAGAACTAGTTCCTGGTTTTATAGCGGATGATTTTGGACTTTATTACATCATACCAAAATTAGTAACTTCATTTGGCATTTCACTAGACACAGCACTGCCTTTGTTTTTTTATGGATTAAGCGGACTGTCATTCCTTATCGGACTTACTGGATTTTTTTTCCTGTACCGGTTATGGCTTGAGCGACTTGTAGCATTTACTGGTTTAGCATTGCTTATTTATTTAAATACCCGCTTTAGGGATGTCTATCAGCTCTATACGGTTACAGCATTAACCTGTATTCCCTGGATTTTATATTTTGCTCAACGAAAAATTAAACTTTCATTTTTTATTTTTAGTTTTTTGGCCGGCATGTTCATAGGTACGGCTCATTATATACGTATGCATTCAGGGACAGCTGTTCTTATTTTTTTCTGCATACTCGTTGTAACCTACGTTAAAGATAGCTGGTGGAAAAAGGTTGCTCTTATGAGTTGCTTATTTTTCGGCCTTTCTTTAGCAGTCTTGCATTTTAGATCTGTCTTCCATGCTTATACGGTATGCGCAGAACAACATTTTCCCAAGGAAAGCAAACAGTGCCAATCCCATCATCAAATTTGGCATTCACTTTATATAGGATTTGGTTTTCTTAACAGCCCTTTTGGCATACAGTACGATGATTCTGTTGCGCACAAAAAAGTAATGGCTATTGATCCAACCATCTCCGTAACTGATCCCTATCCTTCTCCAGCATCAGAAAAAATATTGCGATCGGAACTATTTTCTCTTTTTAAAAGGCAGCCTATTTTTGTTATCCACACAATCTTTGCAAAGCTTGGCATTCTTCTTTTTTATTTTCTTTTGTTTGCTAATTTCGGAGTAGTCGCCTCCTTTTTCTATCCTCTTCCCTGGCAGATACGTCTGGCTTTTTTAGGTGCACTTTGTTTTAACAGTCTTTTTGTCATTCTCGTCATGCCGTTTTTTTACTACATGCTTGGCTTTTTTACCTGTTCCACCTTGTTTGGTATTGCCAGCATTAATAATGCTCTTGAGCACTGGTGGCATAAGAAAAAGAAATGAGTACCATCACTAGTGCTACCGGCATTTAACGAGCAAAAAAATATCCCCGTACTTTATCAAATGTACCGCCATAATTTCTTCTTTTTTTATACATTTTTTTCAACTGCTTTTAATATACAAAACAAAAAAAAGAAACTAGATTTGGTTCTGCTTTTTTTTAATTAACATTTTATGAGAGTCCGCAATGCCCCTACACATTATGGAAAGTAGATATATCCATCTTGCCCGCGCCCTAGAAGGCTACACAAGAACAGGTGTTGCACTCATCGAATATAACGGCACAGAACTAGCCCCATCGCTTCCTGCCGATGACATTGGTATTTATTGTATTATTCCCAAAATCGCAAAGGTTTTTAGCTTACCCCTGGACACAAGCATCCACATTTTTTTTGTTGGCATAACGATTCTTGCATCAATTCTTGGCGCAGCAGGATTTTTTTCGCTCTATCGCTCATTTTTTACCCGTACAATCTCGTATCTCGGCATAACTTTTCTGACACTCTATTGTCTGCAAATAACAGATGTCTACCTCGCCTATGCTGTTACCGCCATCGCCATTATTCCTTGGGCTCTCTACTTTACCCAGCGCAATAACAACTCAGTCTTCTTCCCCTTATTTACCTTTTTAGCGGTTATCTGCATAGGATTTTTTCATTACATTCGTGCTAATTCGGGAACTGCTGCTTTAATCTTTTTAACATTACTGATCGTCACCATGCCGCAACCGAAATTAAAAAAAGCTCTCCTGGTGGGACTTATTTTTTTGGGAATTATTTTTCCCGTGCTTTATTTTAAATCTGTCATTTCAAAAACCCAGGCCTATGCGCACCAACATTTAGAGGGCCGACTTGGCGATCCCTATCATCCTTTTTGGCACCAAATGTATATTGGTCTTGGCTTTTTGAGTAATGATCTTGGCTTAAGCTACGATGACAGTGTTGGTTTTAGATTGGTGGAAAAGAGTGCTCCTAACACTCCTTATCCCTCAGCCGCCTCGGAAAAAATTTTAAAAAATGAAGTGTCCCGTCTTCGTAAAGAGCATTTCATTTTTGTTGTCCACACCGTAGGGGCAAAACTTGGCATCACTCTTCTTTATTTTTTATTATTTGCAAACTTCGGCATATTTGCTGCTTTTTTTTATCCACAACGCTGGCGTATTATTTTTGCTTTTTTTTGCGCTCTGGCCTTTAGTGCTCTTTTTGGCATTATCGCCATACCTTACCGAGATTATCTTCTTGGATTTTTTGCATGCGCTACCTTATTCGGCATAACAAGCATCAATCATGCAGTCAGCCAACTGAAAACTACCTCGCCTTTTTTTAAGAAATTTTTATAAAAGGAATTTTTTTATGCACGCTCCATTTAATATAACCATAGGCCGCTATGAGCATCTCCTTGCCGCCATAGAAGGGTACAAAAAAACTGGCATAGCCCTGGTAGAATATAACGGTACAACCATCATACCTTCCTCCACTTTTGACGACATTGGCATTTATTGCATCATCCCCAAACTCGTAGTTCTATTCAATATATCTTTAGAAACCGCATTAAAGTTATTTATTCACGGCACAACCATACTCGCGGTAATTTTGGCCCTTACCGGCTTTTTTTTGCTGTACAAGTCGCCCGTCGCCCGCTTTGTATCGGTAGCAGTCTTGCTTCTCCTGACCCGTCTCTCATATGATTTGCTCGACGTATATAAAATGTATACTTCAACAGCGCTTGCTGTCATTCCATTAGGTCTCTATTTTTTTCAAAAAAAACCGCAGTCATTACTGCTTTTTTTATTTCTCTTCTTGTCAGGTATTGGTTTGGGCTACGCGCATTATATTCGCGCCCATTCAGGCGGCCCTGCGCTCATCTTTTTGCTCATCATGATAATCACCCACGCGCTCTACACTTGGCATAAAAAATTATTACTGATAACAACAATATTTTTTGGATTTCTCATACCGGTTCTCCACTTTAAATCTATCTATGCCACCTACAAGACATATGCGCAGGAACATTTTCCAAATTACCGTTCAGATGCCGACGCTCACCCCTTTTGGCATACGCTTTACGTAGGCTTTGGCTATCTCAACAATGATTTTGGCATCTATTTTAATGATGAGGCGGGGGGGAAAAAAGCCTTCTCGATAGACCCAGATGTTCCAGCTTATACTTCTCGTTATGAAGCAATTCTAAAAAACGAAGTTCTCCATTTAGTGCGAGCACACCCTTGGTTCGTACTCAAAACAATTTGGGCAAAATTGGGCGTATTTTTACTCTACTTTCTATTATTTGCAAATATAGGTATATGGGCAGCCATATGGTATCCAAAAAACTGGCGCGTTGAGCTTGCGCTCTT
>JABCYS010000038.1 GCA_013290085.1 Candidatus Babelota bacterium | reverse complement strand
CGTTTTTTAATTTCACCGCTTTTGGATCTTTCATGTCTACCTTCTTTTTGCATTTAACGCAGTATGCTTGGACATTTTTCATGAAGCATTCCCTTTTAAAAAAATAAACAAACTAATAACAATAGAACATAGTAGTAGCAAATTAATTTTCTTTCTACAAAAAAAGTTTAATTGTAGGAAAGAACAATGATAGGAATGGTTTTATCAAATTGAAGTTCAAACATACTTTGTTCGAGTTCGTTGAACCACGGTGCTGACATTAAGGCATCGGTTGCCTCTACCCATAAAAAGTCACAGTAGATTTGCGTACAAAGAAAAGCTGAAAGTGCTTCTGCCGGTTTTTCTAACAAGCCATTGTTTGCAAGTACCGTATATACATCTAAGTATTTTGTCTTATTATCCTGGCGCATAGGTTCCAGGCCTAGGTAGGCAATGTCATGGTAACAGTTAAGGTTTGCAAGGAACGTGCTCAATAATAATCTGCCCTGTTCTACTGACCCTACCTTAATATAATGTATCCCTGGCGTAAGGAGGACAGAACTTATATCAATGACTTCTTGTTCTGATAATTGAGTATGAGAACCTACTATCTGAGTGGCATGAGACGGCCACATGTGAAAACAGTGAGAGGAATGCATGCGCATCATAGGCGACCTCCTCTTTTTTAAAATCCCCTTTTGTCCCTCTTATTTCAAACTCTACAAAAAAAGATTTTGAAAATTCAAGAAAATTAAACAAAGAGAAATTTAATATTATGGAACTACCTTTTTTATTTCTTGCCATTGCTGCGACGACAAGCGTGTTCCAAAAACTTCTACGATTGATTTGCCCAGCGTAGCGCCGTATCGCGCACAGGTTGCCAGGTCTTTACCGCTAAGGTAGCCATGTAAGAACCCTGCTTCAAAAAAATCTCCTGCGCCGGTGGTATCAACGACTCGAGCAGGAAAAGCTGGTTGATGTATCACTTCTCCTTGGCTTCCTACCCAACACCCTTTTTTGCCAGCCGTAGCAACGGCTATTTCGCATATTTTTTGTAATTCTCTGCAGGCGCGTATCGGGTTAAGGTTGGTAAGGATTTGAACTTCATCCTCATTAGCAAAAATAATATCAATTAATCCATCATGAAGAAGATTCATAATTATCTCTTTGTAGCGGGCCACCACTTCAAAGGAGGCGCAATCAAAAGAGACTTTTACTTTTTTTTCTTTTGCCTTTTTCATTACCTTTCTTACAAACTCTCCGTCCTTGATATAAAGAAGATATCCTTCAAGGTGGACAAGACTTGTTCTTTCAAGACAATCAAAACGAATATCATTGATATCAAGTGCTTCGGTACTTGCACCCAAATAGACACGCATAGTTCGCTGACCATCGGGTGTTACCAAACAACAGACACGGGTTGTTGGCAAGGAACTTTTAAGCAGAAGTGCGTCTATATTGAGCTTAGTAAGATCACGAAAAATAGTTGGTGCTTCATCCGATCCAACTTTTCCCACAAATGCACATTCTTGTCCTAAATGCGCAAGAGCACGGATAACATTAATGGCGCTTCCGCCGAGTGAAACTTTTGGTTTGCTTTTGCTGTAACGAATAATGTTGGAAAAGGTACTGTAATCAACCGGACGCGAGCCACCTTTTTCCGGCGCTATCTTCCGTAATGTTTGTTCATCTACCGACAATAAGATGTCGAGGCAGGGAGAGCCAACGCATACTACATTGTAGGCATAGGTGCTTGGAGTGAAAATGAAAAAGGAAAAAATAAAAAGAAGTGAGGAATGAAATTTTTTCTTCATAGATTTTTTTTTGAGATTTTAGAAATGAATGGTTGCACAATGTGATTAAAAAATGAGTCCATTTTTTAATGAGCCCAAGTATACGTTGGTCGGAAATAATAGCAATTGAAGGATGTATTTAGGGGTTTCTAGTCAGGCATTCCATTTAAAAGCGCACCGTCTGTTGTGGCCGTGAACTTTGCCACAATCCACACAGGGTTATGGCAAGAGCATCAGTGACGTCTAACTTCTTTGGTACTTCAAGCCTTGGAAATAGGCGTAGCACAACACTGGCAACCTGATCTTTGCTTGCACCACCAAACCCGGTCACCGAGAGTTTTACCTCACGTGGGGAAAATTCATGGAGTTGTGTTTTGTTTTTGTGAGCCAGTAAGTAAAGACATCCGCGCAGGTAGCCGAGCTTTAAAAAGGATTGGGTATTTTTTCCCAAGAAAGGTGTTTCCAAAGAAATATGATCGACGGACCATTGAGTTATTTTTTCTTGAAAGAAGTCATGGAAAATAGCAACGCGTTCGGATAAATGTTTGGTGGGATTCATTTTTAAATAACCGTAATCCAACAGGAATACTTTGCCACCTTCTTTTTTTAAGATGCCAAAACCGGTTACCGTAAATCCTGGGTCAACACCAAGTATGATCATGCTCTCTCCTTTTTTAATTATTGTTCTTCAGCATCCTCAAATTTGGTAAGTTCGCGCAAGAAATTCATATAGACGGTGCCCGTTGGACCGTTACGTTGCTTACCTATAATAAGTTCGGCAAGCGCAGGATTTTCTGATTCGGGATGGTACATCACATCGCGGTAGAGGAACATGATGAGGTCTGCATCCTGTTCGATAGCGCCACTTTCACGAAGATCCGAGAGCATAGGTCGCTTATCCAAACGACTATCAACGGCGCGAGATAATTGTGAAAGTGAAAGGATGGGGATAGCTAATTCCTTTGCCAACGCTTTGAGTGAGCGAGAAATTTCAGAAACTTCTTGGTGACGATTTTCATGACGACGCGCGGGTTGCAGGAGCTGGAGGTAATCGATCACCAGGAGATCTAATTTATGTTCTGCTTTTAATTTTCGTGCTTTTGCCCGCACATCCATGATGGTGAGCATGGGCGTATCATCAATAAAAATTTTCATCTGGGCTAGTCTGCTTGCAGTATTGGTCACCGAAAGCCATTCATCAGATGATATTGTTGCATTACGGATATGATGATGACCAACACCTGATTCAGTGGAGAGTAGGCGAAGCGTAAGTTGTTCTGCGGACATTTCAAGGGAGAAGAAGCCGACTGAAAATCCTTCTGCCGCAGCATTGGTTGCAATGTTAAGCGCTAGAGCGGTTTTACCCATTGAAGGGCGTGCTGCTAAAACTATAAAATCTCCCGGCTGGAATCCAGAGGTCATCTCATCAAGTTTGACGTAGCCGCCAGGAATACCGGTTATACCTTTGCGATGCGTTTTAATATCGTTAAGGTGTTGAAATGTTTTTTTGAGCCAGATATTAAGTTGTACAAAGTTTTGGTTGGTGCGCTTGTTGGCAATATTGAAAATTATTTTTTCTGCCTCATCAAGAACACTCTCTATTTCATCATGATTCTGGCTGTAGCAATTGGTGATGATGGCAGCCGCAGAACTGATAAGGTCTCGCAGCACTGATTTTTCTTTTACAATCTTTGCATGGGTTTCTATCATACCAATTGAAGGTATTTCTTCTTGAAGTGAGAGTAGATAGGTAGCGCCGCCAATAACATCGAGTTTTTTCTTTTTCTCAAGTTCGTCTTGTAAGGTTACCAGATCAACACGATGAAACTTCTCGGAAACTTCGAGGATGGTTTCATAAATAATTCTATGAGCTGAGCTGTAAAAATCATTTGCTAGTAAGAAGTCTGACACCGATCCCAAGGTTTGGTCATCAAGCAGGAGCGAACCGAGAACAGATCGTTCTGCCTCGATATTGTAAGGTAATGTTTTGCCCAATATTTTTTCAGTATCAATGGTATTTGGGCGGATTGGTGGCTTGGGAGCTTGTTGCATGTGTATGGTTTACTCTAAGCGCGGGTCTGGCTTAATTTATTCGCTTACGACTTTAAGACTAAAGCTTGGCTGTAAACGTGAAGAGAGTTTTACGGTAACGTCGTAAGAACCTTTTTCCTTAATTGTTTTATCAAGAAGGATTTGGTTTTTTGCTACTTTAACACCCTGAGCTGCAAGCAGGTCTGCGATATCTGATGGATTTACCGAACCATACAATTTGCCATCATCATGAAGTTTACGTTTTAACGTGATTTTGAGTGCTTTAATTTTTTCAGCAAGCATAGATGTTGCTGTTGAAATAGCCTCTTTTCTATTTTCTATTGTTTTTAGTTTTTTAAGCAGCGATGCTTCATTTGCTGGAGTTACTTGAACACCAAGCTTGCGCGGCAGAATAAAGTTGGTTGCATAGCCATCAGATACTTTTATTATCTCTCCAGCTAGTCCTACTTTTTCCACATCTTTTAATAAGAAAATTTTCATGGGGTCCCTTCCAAAGATCGAATAATTGAATGGAACCGTAGTATATCAAATTTGAGGACATTGAAAATTAAAAAAAAGCTTCTCTTCTTTTCTCTCCCGCTCTCTCTTTCAATTTTTTAACTCGACCATTTTCCCATGAGGCTCCAGCCACCAGCCACCAGTATGGGCGATGTACATGATAGGCCGGCCCCATTCCAAGGCGCGGTAGCGGGCAAGTAGGAGAAGGAACCGCTGGAAGTGGGGAGTTTTTCCGTACCAGGCATCATTGGTAACAGCAAGGACAGGGACATTCTTGGCAAGATTTTTCCCCGGGTCTGAGGAGCAAAAATAGAGTTCGTAACAAATTTGTGGGATGCAGGTGAATTGGGGGAGCGTAAACGAGGCGCAAGTGCAACCGGCTTTAAAGCTCTTCTTGTTGTTTAAAAATAATTGTTCGACCGATTTTATTTTATTCCAAGGGTAAGGGATGTACTCACCGAAGGGAATAGGTTGTTGCTTGTCATAAGTAAAAATTATCGGACCTATGTTGATACAATATAAACAGTTGAATAATTGGTTCTCATCTTGGCGATGAGAACCAATGCATAAAATACAATCTTCGTGCAATACGGTATCAATCCATGATTGTATAATCCTTGGATATTTGTTGAGTGCAAACTTGCATGAAGATTCAGGCATAAGAATTATTGAAACCTCTGGATGGCGTTGGCGAAGATCAAAGAGTTGGTGTGAAATTTCCTGCGCAATGTCCCACGGATATTCGTGTTCGCCCGGCGGTGCGCACAGATAACCCAATGAGTTAAGGTATGGTGGCAATGATGCTCCATACGGTTCTCTGCCCCACCACCCTCCTGCGGTTATGAATTGGTAAAGTATGAGAATGAAGATGGCAACCATCGCCCTTTTCATTTTTGTTAAGAGCAAACTCAAGGCAAGCTGCACCGCAACAAGTGCGCACCATGCTCCCATGGTACCTATGATTGGTAAAATATTTTGCATCATGGGATTGATTGCCGCTGCAACAAGAGGATTTCCCAAGGCATACCCCTGCTCCTGTCCAAAAATAAATAAGGAATAATAATGAACCAAAAAAAAATAGATGCCGCTGGTGATAAACCACACTGCTGCCCTTTTATACACATTTTTAATTGAAAAAAAAT
Organism: Candidatus Babelota bacterium; assembly: GCA_013290085.1. The sequence goes on along the minus strand of JABCYS010000038.1, from coordinate 2,776 downwards.
TGATGAGATAGTCTGATGCTCCAAACCACAATGATGTATACAGAGCAAAATAAATGACAAGAAAACCGTAACCCAAATAACGCCATGTCCCCTCAGCACTTTCATGCAGGAGTACTAAAATACCAAGAAGGCTACTGCCAAAAAAAAGCAGTCCCCAGACAAACCCTTCACGGAATGATAAGCGATAACCAATGAGTGATCCGAAAAAAATGGGTAGTAAAAAACTAAAGACAAAGAAGTGGGTAAGTTCGGGCAGTAGAAATAGAGAAGCCCCTGCAGTTGCACTCGCTAAAACTAAAAACCATTTCTTATGCATTGCCGGTCCAATCTGAAATTTTAAAATTTTTGGTAACTGTTTGCGTGCTGAGCAAACAGCTTTGTCCGCCCAGGTTGCTTTGCTCTTTGTAGAGATGTACTTGCACTAAGAATTTATTTTCTGCTGCCTGCATTATTTTTATTTCTGCTCGATGCTCTCCGCCAGGAGGCCATTGGGGAACAATAAGAGAAAGTTTTTTCTTTTCGCGCACACACTGTTCTATCTCGGGCCAGTGGTTTTTGCACAGCATAGTACTACATTCAAGAAGCCCTTGCAGCAACCAAAACTTTTTTTCCTGCGCTTCTTTGGCAAGCACCGTATCTACCATGAGCGAAGAAAAAAACGATTGCTTTGAACAGAGAATGATGAGCGCAGAGAGCGTGAGAAGTACCACAAGAAGAATAGAGCCTTGCTGCCTCATAGGATTCTTTCGCGCAGGGTTACCCATTGTTTAAAGACATAGGGCTTTTGCTCTCCTTGCAATGTTATCGTACAACACACTACTCGTACCTGATTATGTTCATGCACAAGATGAAAGAGTAATTGCGAAACACCTTGTGCCGCAACCTCCCTTCTCTTGCTTTTCCAGATGCCGGCCTGTTCATCATACTGTCCAACAATACGTACTAAACAATTTTTTTGAACGGTCCAACAAAGATCTTTTTGTTTCTGTGTGCAATACCAAATACATTCCTGCGCCGCTATTTTTTTCCATGCTTTCATAGACGCAGGCGCGGTGCGAATATCCCGCACTAAAAGATCAACGGCCATGAGCACCTGAGCCTGCTGTGTTACTTTTTTCCCATCATGTCCTACCTGTGCTGCTCTCTGTGTAGCAAAAGAAAAAATAAGATGCGAAAGAAAGGCTAGCAAGGCGAGGTATATTAAAAGCTCAATGAGCGTAAAACCGTTCTTGCTCATGAGTTCTTCCTGGGAAGTACCGTAACCATTTCCACTTTCACTCTCCCCCTTCGCCCGGCTCCATATTCCTTTGTTACCCTCACGACCGTTACCGGTTCCTTGGCAAAAATAGCGCCATTTTCACAGAGAAAAGTTGCGGATGAGTTTTCACTCCTTGGATTACAGGAAGAATCAATCGTTTCTCCCCGTAACCTTTGTTCAAGATAGGAACTTACCCCCTGTAACGCCTGGAGACGGGTTAGGGCCTCATGCTGGGATAGCCTCGTTTGAAGCTGAAATCGAGCTATCCCTACAAAGAGTGCTGCCACAAGGGTTAATGCCATTAAAATTTCAAGGGAAAGCATGCCAGGATAGGCCTTTTTTAGAGAAATAACCGTTTGACGCTGCTGGCTATACCAATTACGCTTAAACATAGTTAAAAATCGCTTGTATTGCGCTCTTTAGTAATTGTTTTTACACTTATGCAGTTCACTTAAATCGCATACTATTTTTTTAGTTTAAAAGGAACTTTAAAATGAATCTTATTAAAAGAATAATTCTTGTCCTAGTTTCCTGTGGAACTCTCTTAGGATCGGCTGCTTATGCCATGCAAAAACCAGGACAACCTATGCCGGCACAGCCAATGGGCCCGCCTATGCAAACAGAAAGCGGTTCTTTCTTGCCTTTTGGTCCGGGTGGACCTGAAATTTCAAAAGAAGAGTTTGAATCGCTCACGAAAGAAGTTGAAACTTTTTTCAAAAACATGAGCGATGAAGAGTTAGCAGAGTTTGTTAAATTTGTAGACGACATTGAATCTGGAAAAGTTGATATCAATGAGCTTCTACCTCCGGGCATGATGCAACCTCCTGTAGGACCACAACAGCGCCCGCAACCTGTCGCTCCAAAATCAGAAATAAAACCTACTCCTGAAGCTCCGGCAAAACCGGCAGCACCAGCACTCCGCAACAAAGCAAATGCGGAAAAGATGATTAAAGGTATTTTAGATCATCTTGATTCAATACGTTCTAAAGCTGAAGGTTATGAACTTGTTGCCGACAATTTAAAACCTTGGAATAAAAAGCTTGATGATTTGACGTATTATCTCCATGTCATTACCGACAAAAATCATGTAGAACAACTTGTTACTGACAAAGAACTTCTTACTCTTCATGATACCCTTAAAGATTTAAACGATTCGCTCAATGTTCAAGAGCCTCTTTTGCAAGTTCCTGAGTTTGGTTTAGGCAAACAAGACGCTGCGACGAAAGAACGTTCGAAAAAAGCTTTGAAGAATATCATCTCAAGTTTTGAAACGGCCTTCACACGCAAGTCGGTTATCACTAACCTCGAACTTCTCATGAAAAAATATGAACCGGAACTTCTCAAGAAACGCAAAGGAGCTGAAGAAGCCCAAGAGCGCGCAGTCAAAAGCGCTGAAGCTCGTAAGGGGCAACAACCTGCTCCGGCTCACGTACGAACCGAGGGTCAGGGGCGTGGCGGGAAAGGTTTTTATGACCAATATTATTCACCACGTCGCCCAACATCTTCTGAATCTTCTCG